>JAAYNX010000041.1 GCA_012520615.1 Clostridiaceae bacterium
AGTCGATGAGTCGATGAGCCAGTGAGCCAGTGAGCCAATCAGTGGGATTGCTCACTCTTCGTGTCTTGTGTAATAGCGGAGGAAAAAATATGATAACAGGAAAACAAAGAAGTTACTTAAGGGGATTAGCAAACGGTATCCCGGCCATTTTCCAAGTAGGTAAAAACGGGATAGATGAAAATGTTGTTCGACAGTTTCGAGAAGCTCTTGAGGCAAGGGAATTGGTTAAAGCCAGTGTGTTAAAAAACTCAATATATACGTCAAGAGAAGCGTGTGAAGAGCTTGCCCAGGCGGTTGATGCCGAAATAGTATCTGTCATTGGGAATAAATTTGTCCTTTATAAGGAATCTTCTAATAATAAGGTTATAGAACTGCCAAAATAAATGAGAAGTATATTTCTAGAGACGGAGTTGGAATTATGATATGGTTCGGGCCTGCAGGAAACTCAAACAGCTTTTATGATCAAGGTTTCGCTCATTCATGGCAAATGCCTCAATGGCTAAATGAAATGGGCCTTAATGCTTATGAGTATCAATGCAATAAGGGCGTCAATCTCAAAGATGAAACAGCCCAGCAGATTGGAGATAAGGCGAAAGAGTTTAATATTCGCCTAAGTGTCCATGCACCTTACTATATCAACCTTTCAAGTGCTGAAGAAGAAAAAAGGAACAACTCAATTAAATATATTTTAGATACCCTCCATGTAGCTAAAATAATGGGAGCAGGGCGTATTGTGATGCACCCGGGATATGTGTCTAAAATAACTCGTGAAACTGCTGTGGAGCTAGCAAAGGCAACATTGCTGGAAGCCATCAAAGAAGCCGATGAAGCAGGGTTTTCAGATATAACGATATGTCCGGAAGTGTTGGGGAAAAACAATCAGTTAGGTAATCTAGAAGAAGTGCTGGATTTATGCGGTCTGGACGAAAGACTTATACCATGCTTGGACTTTGCCCATTTACACTCATTAACTCAGGGTGGAATGAGAACCGAGAATGACTTTGCCCAGGTCTTTAAAATAGCAGAGAAACATCTTGGAAAAGAGAGAACAAAAAAACTGCACATTCATTTCAGCCGTGTAGAATTCGGAAAAGGCGGAGAGAAAAAGCATTGGTCATATTCAGATACAAAGTATGGTCCTGATTTTGATCCCCTCGCAAAAGTAATTATTGATCTTAATTTAGAACCTGTTGTAATATGTGAATCCCGTGGCACAATGGCGGAGGATGCGCTCACCCTAAAGAAAATATACAATTCGAAACTTTAATTCTAAACATGAAGAACCATCATATCACAATTAGAGTCAACCCGGAAAAGTGTTCTAAGCCATTGGTTGTGTCAATTTACTGTAGGAAATGAAATCGACCGCCTACTTGTTAACCTGATATATGCAACAACAGAATCGTCCCTTGCCTTACTTAAGCATCACTTCAATTAAAAGACTTAATATCAGAGGGAGCATAATAAGAACAAGATTCATTACTGCTAGGGCAAAGGTGTCCTTTTTAGTTTGAAGACCAAAAAAGACCCGTATATTTTTGTAAACCTTATATGCTGTTAATAGCGCTATCAGGGAAAGCAGCGGGAGGTACCCCAAAAATACACACAATATAATATCCAGATAAGCAAAAAGGTACATGGCACCATACAAAAACAGGGCTTTCTTTTTACCGATTTGGATAGGCAGAGTATAGCGTTTATTTACAAAGTCATCTTCCATGTCACAGATATTGTTAGCAAGCATTATGTTTGCAATGCAGAATACGGCAGGTAGTGAAGCTAATACAATGGGAAGCAAAAGCATCCAGTTAATAGTGAATACTATATTGGTATTATTGATAATTAGCGTAAGTGGATGGTAATCAAGTATAGAAGCATATACCACCAAAAACGGAATCATAAGTCCCATAAAAACTCCGGAAAACACTTCTCCAAAACAAGTTCGAGAAATCGGAAGCGGCCCGGCAGAATAAAGAATACCCATAAAGAAGGATAACATTCCCAAGGCCAGTAACCAATAATCAGCTCTTAAGAAAGTCAATATGCCAAAAACAACCGCAATAACAAGTAAAAGTGCAATTGTCAAAATGACTGTCGTTTCACTAAGATTATATTGCCCAATGGCATTGTGAACCTCAAAATTATAGCCCTCTTTTTTTATTGCTCTTTTATAGTCCTGGTAATTATTAAGAGCGGTAGTAAACATATCAAAGCAAATAAGGGATATAAAAAAGAACAGAACATTTATAGGCTTCCAAGTTTCGTATTTATATAGAGTATAAAGTACTCCGAAAATATAAGGTGTTACACTTGCAATTTTAGTTTGTATCTCAACAAGTTTCAAAAAGCTCTTAACATGCATATCTGAACGCTCTCCTATTCAATTTATCATATTAGTATACTTAGATTATATCCATTTTGTTGATGAGTGTTAAGAAATCCGATAAAATAATTATATTAGATGTTTCTCGCAACGCCGATAAGTATATTCTAATTGTGAAAGGGGCATGAATTAATAGATGATTAGGATAATAATTCTTAACGGACCCAATCTTAATTTATTGGGGACCAGAGAGCCGGGCATATATGGAAATCAAACTCTGCAGTTTATTCAAAAAAGACTGGAGGAGGAAGCGGCTACTTACCGCATAGATTTAGATTTCTATCAATCAAATCATGAGGGTAAATTGATAGACAAAATACACGAGGCATACAAGAACGGATTTAACGGTATTATTATTAATCCGGGGGCATTTACTCATTATAGTTATGCTATTCGTGATGCGATAAGTGCAACCAATATACCTACTATAGAAGTTCATCTTTCCAATATTCATGCCAGAGAAGAATTCAGAGCTAAGTCTGTTATTGCCCCTGTTTGTATAGGTCAGATAAGCGGCCTTGGTGTGGATGCGTATTCGGCGGCACTTTTTGCTTTACATAGACGTTTTCAGTCATAAAAATACAGTTTGGAGTGATAGACAAGATGAACAATAGATTGAAAAAACTGAGAAATCTTTTAGTAGAAAAAGATTGCGACGCCTGTTTAATAACAGGACGAGCCAACACATTATATTTTTCCGGATTTACAGGCACAACCTCGTTTTTATTGGTCGGCGCCGATAAAGCATGGCTGGTTGTGGACTTCAGGTATACCATCCAAGCAAAAAAACAAGTTTATGATGGAATTGAGGTTATCGAGATTAACGAAAGCTTTTATTCCTCATTAAATGAAATTATAAAACAAAGCTCTATTAAAATAGTTGGCTTCGAAGGCCCTGCTCTCACTGTTTCGGAATACACCAGAATAAAGGATAAAATTACAGGAATTAAGAAATTAAAAAACCTAGAGGACTCAATCAACCGAATCCGCATAATTAAAGATTCCCAAGAGATAGAGCAAATTCAGCAGGCTGTGCTTTTGGGGGATAAAATTTTTGAGCACATCGTTAAATTCATCAAACCGGGAATGAAAGAAGTGGAAGTCGCTGCCGAACTTGAGTATACAATGAAAAAACTGGGTGCAAAAGGGCCGTCGTTTGAGAGCATTATAGCTGCGGGACCTAGATCTGCCATGTGCCATGGCACGGCCACAGAAAATATTCTTAAAAACGGCGATGCAGTAGTTTTAGATTTTGGGGTAATTTACCACAACTATTGTTCCGATATGACGAGAACAATATTTATAGGAGAACCGAACAAAGAGTTGAAAAAGATATATGATATTGTAATGAAAGCTCAAGAAGCGGCTTTGGAGGGTATTGTATCAGGCATGAGCGGTTTTGATGCCGATAAAATCGCTAGAGATATAATAGCTTCAAACGGTTACAAAGACGCTTTCGGGCATAGCTTGGGGCACGGTGTCGGCATAGAAATACATGAGGAACCAAGATTATCAGCAAAAAGTGAAGATATTTTGGAAGATGGCATGGTGTTTTCGGTTGAGCCCGGTATTTATGTAGAAGGTTTGGGTGGCGTAAGAATTGAGGATATGGTTGTATTGGTAGACGGCAAAATCAGGAACTTTACCACCAGTCCTAAGGATATTATTATAATATAGTTTTTAGTTTCATTTAGCGCATCAGCGACGCTAAATTAGAAGCTATATAACTTTTTCTTGCATACCTAAGCATAATAGCTTAATATAAGATGGTAAGAATTTACCGAATTTTTATAAGAGAGGTTTACTTATTATGGTAGTAGCAGGCGATTTTAAAAATGGCTTAACCTTTGAAATGGATGGACAAGTTTTTCAGGTTGTCGAATTCCAGCATGTCAAGCCTGGAAAAGGTGCGGCTTTTGTTAGAACAAAGATTAAAAATGTAATAACCGGTTCTACAATTGAGCGTACATTTAATCCTTCTGACAAATTTGAGAAAGCTCAGATAATGAGAAGGGATATGGAGTATCTTTACAACGATGGAGATTTGGCATATTTCATGGACACAGAGAACTATGAACAATTGCCTATTAACTTATCTTCTATCAAAGATGCCCTTATTTTTGTAAAAGAGAATACTGTTTGTAAGGTTCTTTCATATAAGGGCAATGTCTTTGGCGTAGAGCCACCTATGTTTGTAGAATTAGAAATAACTGAAACAGAGCCCGGTTTCAAAGGTGATACAGCAACTGGAGCAACCAAACCTGCCACTTTGGAAACAGGTGCACAGGTAAAGGTTCCCCTCTTTATTGATCAGGGCGAGAAGATACGCATAGATACCCGTACAGGCGAGTATTTGGAAAGAGCCTAAACTAAAAACAATTTGATTTTTAATAAGCAAGATGGAGTCCTTTTTTAGGGACTCTATTTTTGTCTTCTGCATAATTCAAGGAATTAATCCAATACTATGTATGAAACAATTTTTACAGCGGGTCTTTGGAAGGAGGTAAAATTTTTTGAAAGCAACAGGTATTGTTAGAAGAATTGACGATCTGGGAAGAGTGGTTATACCAAAAGAAATCAGAAGAACTTTAAGGATTAGGGAGGGTGATCCTCTTGAAATCTATACAGACCGTGAAGGAGAAGTAATTCTAAAAAAATATTCTCCCATTGGTGAACTGGGTGATTTTGCTGAAGCATATGCTGAATCACTTCATAATACAAGTGGACACATTATTGCGGTGGCAGACAGAGATTCTATTATTGCTGTTTCAGGCGGCTCAAAAAAAGAGTTACTAGAAAAAACCTTAAGCTCTGATATAGAGAAAATAATAGAAAATCGAGATATGTTTATAGCGCAATCAGAGGAATCCCAGCGTATTCCCGTAATATCAGACGAAAAGGGCAATACAAAATACACATCCCAAGTAATATCACCAATTATTTCTGAGGGAGATGCTATAGGAGCTGTTTTAATGCTTTCCACCGATCCCAAGGTCAAAATGGGAGATGTGGAAACAAAGCTGGTACAATCAGCGGCAGGCTTTCTAGGTCGACACATGGAACAATAAAACTTCTACGTAAAAAAGTGAGCCAAGGTAAAGTACACTTTGGCTCACTTTTTTTGAAATCTAGAGATGGGAATTGTTCTGTTCTCTATCGCAGTCAAGGCCCCGTAGGATATATCACTTCTTCTCGGATATTACCCTTGCGACATGAACGCCGCTTGCTGCCGCCTGTGATAATCCACGAGTAATGCCGGCGCCGTCACCGATTGCGTAGAATCCGGGAAGCTCGGTTTCAAATTCATTATTCAATAATAGCCTTGAACTGTAGAATTTTACTTCAACACCATAGAGAAGAGTATCGTAATTGGCCGTACCCGGAGCGATCTTGTCCAAAGCGTTTATCATCTCAATGATATTATCCAGATGACGCTTTGTTAGAACAAGACTTAAGTCACCGGGAGTAGCTTTCATAGTAGGTCTGGTAAAGCTTTGAGCTAAGCGATGCTCATTGGTGCGCTTTCCTTTTACCAAATCACCAAAGCGCTGTACCAAAATTCCTCCACCAAGCATATTTGAAAGAGAAGCAATTCGTTTGCCGTATTGATAAGGCTCGTTAAATGGCTTAGTAAAGCGATTGCTTACGAGGATCGCAAAATTAGTATTTTCGCTTCTGAAAGCAGGATCTGTATAGCTATGACCGTTAACAGTTATTATTCCGTCAACATTCTCGCTTACCACATGACCATAGGGATTCATGCAGAAGGTTCTAACTAAATCTCCGTACTGCTTTGTTCTATACAAAAACTTGGACTCGTATACAATGTCGGTAATATTTTCAAATACTCTTGCAGGGAGTTCTACTCTAACGCCTATATCCACCTGATTATTTATCAACTGGAGATTGAGATTTCGGCATTGGGCAGCAAACCATTCAGCCCCAGAACGACCGGGAGCAACAATTAAGTATTTACAAACAGCAGTTTCACCGTTATTCAGCTTTATTCTATACCCAGATTCCAGCTTCTCAAAGGATTCTACTCCCGCATCACAAGATATTTCAACTCTCTCATTAAGATAGTCGAACATTTTTGTCAGTATTTGCTTATTATTCTCTGTCCCCAAATGCTTTACTTCAGCCTCTAAAAGGTGAAGATCATATGACAGAGCTTTTCTTGATATTTCACGAGCTTCAGGAGAATTGGTTGTAAAACGCTTTGAAGTTGCTCCAAAGCTTACATTTACCGTATCAACATATTCTATCAAATCCATGATTTTCTTTGTATCTAGATATTCATTCAGCCACCCGCCAAATTGAGTGGTAAAATTATATTTGCCGTCGGAAAATGCTCCTGCACCACCGAAACCGTTCATTATACCGCAGGAGTTACAATTTATACACGATGCAACTTTCTTTTCGACTATCGGACATAATCTCTTATAAATATCTCTTCCTTGTTCCAGCATAAGTATATCCATGCCCGGCATGAGCTTTTGAAGTTCATAACCTGCAAAAATTCCCGCTGTACCGCATCCGATTATTATTGCATCATAGCTGTTCTTTTTCATCAAAACACCCCTTCTAAATCAAGTGACAATATATTATACCATAAGTTCAAGCATAGTCATTTATAAAAATAAAGCAAAGGCATTTTTTGGCGAACATTTGTTTGATTTGAGCCAGACTCTATTATATAATATAATGGTTAAGCAAATAATCAAAAACACGAAAACACCCAATTTGGAGGGAATTATGAAGATTTTAGAAGGCCTGAATCCGGAACAGAAACAGGCCGTTATGCATACAGAAGGGCCTTTGCTGGTGCTTGCGGGAGCAGGTTCGGGGAAAACAAGAGTTTTAACTCATAGAATCGCGTATTTAGTAGAAGAAAAGCTGATACGTCCGTGGAGTATTTTGGCCATCACATTTACCAACAAAGCTGCCAGAGAAATGAAAGAAAGAATGGAAAAGCTGATTGGTCCTGAGGCCAATAATATATGGGTTGGCACATTTCACGCTACCTGTGTAAGAATATTAAGGCGCGAAATAGAAAAGCTAGGTTATGACAGAAGCTTTGTTATATATGACTCAGATGATCAGAAAAGTCTGGTTAAAACCTGCCTAGAACAGTTAAACATTAATGATAAAAACTTTCCTCCTCGATCGGTTCTAAACGAAATAAGCCGAGCGAAGGACGAGTTAATCGACCCGGAAAGATTTGCACTTATGTATGCTTCTGACTATCGCATGAGTAAAATAGCAGCTATATACGAGCTCTATCAAAAAAAGCTTAAAGCTAATAATGCTTTGGATTTTGATGATATAATCCTGCTTACCATCAGTATTTTTTCAAGATTTCCAGAAGTCTTGGACTATTATGCCAATAAATTTAAATATATTTTGGTTGATGAATATCAGGATACAAACACAGCCCAATACATGCTGGTAAGTATGCTTGCAACAAAACATGGGAACATATGCGTTGTGGGTGATGACGACCAAATGATTTACGGCTGGAGGGGAGCAAATCTTCGCAATATTCTTGATTTTGAGAAGGATTACCCCAATTGCAGGATTATTAAGCTTGAGCAGAATTATCGTTCTACAAAAACTATTCTTGAGGCCGCTAATAACGTAATTAAGAACAATGGCGGCAGAAAAGAAAAGCAGCTTTGGACTGAAAATAACGAGGGTAAGCTATTGAACAGGTACGAAGCCATAGATGAGCGTGATGAAGCCTTTTATGTCGCTAGCACCATGAAATCCCTGAAAAAATCGGGTAGATCATATAATGACATGGCTATCCTTTATAGACTTAATGCTCAATCCCGTGTATTTGAGGAAATGCTGATGAAGCAAGGTGTTCCTTACAAAATATATGGAGGGCTTAAGTTCTATGCCAGAAAGGAAATTAAGGATGTTATTGCATTACTTAGAGTTGTACAAAACGGTAATGATGACGTCAGCCTGAAAAGAATAATAAATGTACCTAAAAGAGGCATTGGAAAGACTACTTTGGATAGGGTTGAACAATACGCAATTAACGAAGAAGTCAGCATGTACAAAATAATTTCCATGATTTCGAATTATCCGGATCTTTCCCGAGCCAGCAAGAATCTACAAGAGTTCTTGAATTTTATAGAGAGCATGAAGGGGCTGGCGGCTAATACAGAGCTGGTAGAATTTATTGAGTTATTGATTGACAAAAGTGGTATTGTGAAAGAACTAGAAGCCGAAATGACTGTTGAGAGCAGAACACGAATAGAGAATATCAAAGAGTTTATCTCTGTGGCGCGGGAATTCGAAATAACCACAGAAGAAAAACCGACTTTAGAAGATTTCCTTGCTCATATATCTTTGGTGGCAGATATTGATGATACCGAAGAGGTGGGAGATCGTGTGGTAATGATGACACTTCATAGCGCAAAAGGCCTTGAGTTTCCTGTTGTTTTTATAGCAGGAATGGAAGAGGGCGTATTTCCGAGTTATAGGTCGTCGGCTGAGGAGGAAGAACTCGAAGAAGAACGCAGACTTTGTTATGTGGGAATAACCAGGGCCAGGGAAGAGGTTTATATTACCAATGCAAGATGCCGTATGCTTTTCGGCAGCACTACATATAACCGGGAATCTCGATTTTTAGCAGAAATACCCGATGGGCTTATTTCTCAAATTGAAAACAAATCTGCACAAAATCAGAGGAGCGAGTCTAAAGGTGGATTTGGCTTTATGTCAAGTGGCAAAGTAGTGGATTTGTCCGATCTTAAATCAAGAATAAAAGAATTTAACCGGATGTCTGACGAAAATGTTGCGGCTGTTAATGTGGGAGACCGTGTTGTTCACAAAAAATTTGGTGAAGGAATTGTAAAAGCCAAGGTAAAAGAAAGCGATGACTTTAGGCTGGATATTAACTTTGACCAATACGGGATGAAGCGCCTTATGGAAAGCTATGCTAAGCTTAAGAAAGTATAGATATTATTAAGTTAGGAGACCAAGAATTTATGATTAAAGCATTGGTTTTTGATCTTGACGGAGTAATCATTGACAGCGAGAGTATTAATACGGAACTGACTTTGCAGGTATTAAGGGATGTCGGTGCACAGTCGGATACAGACGAAATTAGTCAATTCGTCGGGGTTCAGAATGAAAAAATGTGGACGATATTAATTGATCGCCACCAGATTAAAGAATCTGTTGAACAACTCATGGAAAAACAAAGAGTTTATATCCTTGAAAGGTTTTTAAACGGAGAGCTTGAGCCTATTGCTGGAGTAATAGAGCTTTTAGAAGAGGCAAGAAGTAAGAATCTTAAGATTGCACTGGCAACATCGGCACCTAGGGTCTATGCCGAGTATATATTAAAGAAGATAAAAGCGGCTGAATATTTCGAGGTATTGGTTACCTCAGATGAAATTGCAAAAAGCAAGCCCGATCCGGAAGTCTATATTACTGCGGCTAAGGCTCTTGGTCTTAAGCCCGAGGAATGTATCGCGATCGAGGATTCCACTGCCGGTATCCAAGCGGCCAAAAGTGCAGGGATGACATGCATAGGCTTTAAAAATCCGAATTCCGGAAATCAGGACACCACAAAGGCTGATAATGTGGTAACATCAATTAGAGAAATCAATCTCGATAGTATTGATAAAAAGGGAGATATTTATGAGTGATATTAACAATCCCTTAAACAATGGCAGAAGGCATAATGAAGACCTTAATAAACTTCTGGACGAAATGGACTCTATTTTAAAAAGAAATCCTATGAGGGGAGTTTATGATGATCTTTTTGCAAACAAACTCCCAATAATAGAGGATAATACAGCTCCACCTAACGGTACTGACGGACAGTATGCACGTTTTGATCCGGGAAACAATCCGTTTGAACCCGAGGAGACTGAGGATGCGCCTCCACCAAAAAGCCTTGAAGAGCTCATGGAGGAGCTGAATAGTCTTGTAGGCCTAAAAAAAGTTAAAGAGGATGTCAAGTCCCTGACCAATGTGGTAAAAATAATGAAAATGCGCAAAGAAAGAGGTTTGCCGGAAGTAGATATGTCGCTTCACCTTGTTTTTACAGGTAATCCGGGAACGGGCAAAACTACTGTGGCAAGATTGCTTTCGGGAATATACAGAGAAATTGGCGTATTGTCCAAAGGGCATTTAGTAGAAGTGGATAGATCAAGGCTTGTAGCCAAATATGTCGGGCAAACTGCTCCACAGGTTATGGAAGTTGTAAATGAAGCTATGGGCGGCGTTCTGTTTATAGATGAAGCTTATTCCCTTGTTTCCCGCCGAGGAGAGAATGACTTTGGCTATGAGGCTGTGGATACTTTACTTAAAGCGATGGAGGATAATCGCGATGACTTGATAGTGATAGTTGCCGGTTATCCTGATAAGATGGAGGAGTTTTTGGACTCCAACCCCGGTCTTCAATCCAGATTCAATAAATATATAAATTTTGACGATTATTCCCCGGAAGAGCTTATGGACATCTTCAGAGGAATGTGTAAAAAGAATGGATATAAACCCACCGAGGACGCTGAAGAAAAGGTTAAACAAATGCTGGAGTTTCTTCATGAAACTCGCTCTGACAGCTTTGCTAACGCCCGTACAGTTCGGAATTTATTCGAGAAGCTTCTCACTATTCAGGCTGACAGGCTGGCAGAAAAAGAATCGGTCAGTGACGAAGAACTATCTTTAATTACCGAGGAAGATTTAGATAAAATCGACCTCAATGAACTCATGCGATAACCATAATAAAGATAACCTCTACATTTCTAGGGCATACTGTACGAAAACCGTTTTGGCATGCAGATTTTTATATTTGATTATACAATCGTGAATTAGCGGCGTGGCTGCTACGATTTAAAGCGAAGCATGGCTTGCGTAGCGAGCGCGACTTGAAAACCGGATGTTTTCACGGAGCGCTAAATCGTTGCAGGCAACAGCCGCTATATTTGGTACCATGCTTCGCTCCTAGGAGACAGTAGTAGCACCCATGTAAGGCTTGCCCAAGAAGACAAAGTCTAATTGGTTGCAAGCTACTGCGCAGCGAGTTTTCGTATAATATGTATGTGGCAGATATGAATTGCTATTTCCCGCAAAACGGGAAGTAAGTACTATTTTTAAGGTTCCTTTCATATAATTTTAGTACCCCGATTTACTTAAGACAAAATTTATGGAGGAACCATACATGGAAAATATAACACTACTAAAGAACGAAAAAAGGTTTTTTAAATATACTAGTTATCACCTTTCGAAAATCAAACAGCATCATCTCATCGGCTTTCTAATCTGCTTTGTTTTTTCCAGAGCAAATCTTTTTGGTGTTATAAGGCCTTTTACATCGGCGTTCTATGTTTCTGCCGGGTTTAGCAGAATTTCAAAAGTAATAGCAATAACTTCAATTACTTTTGGCAACGCTATCTTTACTAATTTTTATGAGACCATAAGGCAGCTTCTGGCTTTGATACTTTTTGAGGTTCTTATAAATATTATACTAAGTAACAGTGCAAAAAACGATTCGGCTTTTGCTCGATCTGTATTAATGTCATTTATTATCGGTCTTACCGGCCTTATTAGAGGTGCTGTTCAGGGATTTCATCTATATGATTTGGTGGTTTCACTTCTAAGTGCCGTCATGGTCTTATCCTTTTCTTTAGTTCTGGCTCCCGGGATTGAAAACTTCAGAGACATAAAAAAGAATAGTGCCATTGATGGGAAAAAGCTGTTTTCTAGGTCAATTTTATTAGGCGTTATTATTATAAGTCTCCAAGGCATAATGGTATGGAATTGTGAGTTGGGTACTGTTTTGGCCGGACTAGCAGTAATTGTTATTGCAAGACATAAGGGCAGCAGTCAGGGAGCATTAATCGGTGTGATACTAGGAATAGTTATTTCTATATATGATATTCCGGGAGCTCTTGCGGTTCCCGGCATGTTTGCATTAGCTGGCGCTGCGGCAGGGATTCCAGTAAAAACACGTACATTTACTGTTACACTATGGACATTGGTAATAATTTTCTTTTCAGGGCTTTCTGTTCTGGAGGGCGGCCTTATAGTGAAGTATTATGAAGCTCTGACTTCGGGGATTCTGTTTTTGTTTATACCTAAAAAAGTAGTTAGTTATGTCAGTGATAAATTTATCGGATTTCGAGAGAAATCAGAAAATATCGCTATATGTGAATCAAAACAAACCCATGAGGCTGCCGATAAGCTATTTGTCTTGGGTAAGGCCTTGTCTCGGGTATCCAGAAGTATAGAAGAAACAATTTTGGATGATGAAGATGATACAAGTTATGTTATCCAATGGATAATTGAGGCAGTGGCTGAAAGGGCATGTAATCGCTGCAGTATGTGTGACAGATGTTGGAACACCTACTTCTATAAGACCTATAAATTAATAGAAGAAACATTGTCCAATTTGAAAATGGATGAAAACGGTCAAATGGAAATCCCGGCTTGGTTTAAAACGACTTGTACAAAATCTGAAAAATTTATTGAAGCTCTGGAAACAGCCTATTCGGTTTATAAATCTGATAAGGTTTGGAGACAAAAGTTTAAGGAAAGCCAAGCTCTTCTTTGTAAGCAGGCAAATATAATTTCCGGCAGCGTCATAGCACTTGCACGAAATCTTGTTGATAATGAGGAGCGGGATTATGAAACTGAAAACAGGCTTCTTAAAGTTGCCGGAAGCAGAGGCATACCTGTTTCGGGTTTTCGTTACCATAACAAGTATGATTCTAAGCCCTATTTAGAGGTTCTATTAGAAACAATAAGTAAAATTAATGTAGATTATCTGGATGAAATAGTGCAGCAGAATATTCAGAATAATTTTATCAGGACAGGTGAGTGCAGGAGAAATTTTCTTGGGCATACTGTTTTAAGGTATACTAAAAAGCCAAGGTATAAGACAGTTACAGGAGTGGCGCGCACTGTCAGAGAAACCTCCGTTATATCCGGGGACAATTTTACATTTTTTATAACGTGCCAAGGTATTCATATAAGTGCAATCAGTGATGGTATGGGCAGTGGTAAGCAGGCCGATAAGTTTAGCCGGACTGCTATTCAGATATTGGAGAGTTTATTAGAGGACGGAATAGAAGTTGGCCAAGCAATAAGGTTATTAAATCTGTACTTAAATATGAAAGGTGAAAATGAAAGATTAGCAACGATTGATTTATGCTCAATAGACCTTTCTACCGGAGCGGCATCCTTTTACAAGTATGGTGCATCGTTATCCTTTGTGAAAAGACGATATGGTACAGATGAAATAAACACCTCTACACTGCACTATAAGCCATTTACCATAACTGGAGGCGACTTTGTTGTAATGATATCAGACGGTGTTCTTGAGGCTTTTTCTGTTTTAGGAGAGACTTCGGGGCTAAAAAAATATATTGAGAGCATTGATACTATAAATGCTCAACTTATGGCCGAAGGTATTTTAGCCGAAGCTAAAAGCCGTAGCCAAGGTAAACATGATGATATGACAGTTTTGGTGACAAAACTCTGGTAAAGCTAATTACCGCAACCGCCAAGAAACATCTCGCCTACTTGGTATACATTTCCTGCCCCCATGGTAATAACAAGGTCGCCGGCGGTTGCATTATCGCGAAGGAATTCAACGATATCTTTAAACTTAGATATATAAACAGAATTTCCGGTATTCATGTTTATCCGGTCGTTTAAGACACGGGAGCTGATAATACCTGTATCTTTTTCTCTAGCGGCATAGATGTCGGTTACAATTACAGTATCGGCCTGACCAAAAGATCTGGAAAAATCGTCGATGAGCTCGTGGGTTCTGGTATAGGTATGAGGCTGAAATACACAGAATAAACGGTTAGTTGCCAATGCCCTGGCTGCGCTTAAGCTAGCCTGAATCTCGGTAGGGTGATGGGCATAGTCGTCCATAACCCTTACACCGTAAAGCATTCCTTTGTCTTCAAGGCGTCTGTGGGTGCCTTGAAATTTCTCCAATCCGTTGATTATAGTGCTTTTGCTTATTCCTAAGCTGTGACAAACCGCAATGGCGGCCAGTACATTGGAGACATTATGGAGCCCGGGCACCGCAAGACTGATATTTGCCCACCTAGACCTTTTATGAACTATTGTCGCGTTTGCATAGCCTTGTTTGAAAGTAACGTTTTCACAGCTCCAGTCAGCCTCGGGCGTATTGATACCGTAAGTAATCACGGGCCGTGTCAGCAATTTTGAAAGTGTTTTTGTTTGAGGATCATCTATATTAAGCACAATTATTCCGGGAGTCTTGACATTGGCAAGAAACAGTTCAAAAGATTTTCTAATGTCGTCAATATCTTTAAAAAAGTCCAAGTGATCTAAATCTATATTAAGGACAACTGCCAGGAAAGGTCTGAATTGCAGGAAACTATTTTTATACTCGCATGCCTCAGCAATAAAACATTCACTGTTACCAATGCGGGTATTTCCGCCTATCAGATTAAGCAAGCCCCCAACATGAATTGTAGGATCGAGGCCAGATTCCAAGACTACTGAGGCAATCATTGATGTAGTTGTTGTTTTGCCGTGAGTACCCGCAACAGCGATGCTATTTTGGAACTGATCCATTATTGCACCTAATAGTTCCGATCTTTCAATTGCCGGGATATTACGATTATTAGCCTCAGTTATTTCAGGATTATCCTTGGAAATTGCGGCAGTATAGACAACCAGATCCTGATTAGAAATATTTGAAGCATCGTGAGAGTAATATATGGTTGCTCCCATACTTTGCAATCTTTTAGTGATATCTGTTTCAACCAGATCAGAACCTGTAATTTTAACATTCTTATTCATTAGAATCTCGGCAAGACCGCTCATGCTAATGCCTCCGATTCCGACCATGTGTATTGTCATATTGCTTTTATCAAAAAAAATATTCGTACGTTCCATTTATACTCTCCAAAATGTCAAGATATCAGATAGAATTATATATCAAATACAAGCATTTATACAAGGTAAGAAAAGTACAGTCATGCAAGGGTTAATTTTTGCCATAAAACCAAATTTCAATACCTATAATAATTTTATGGCAATAATCGGCTAAACATTCGTATTAATGCATCTTTTCAGTCCTTTGATACAACGATGGCATGGTAAATATTAAAAATATTTTTTAAAAAAGGAGGAATTTCGGTATATTTGGCGAATTTATAATATCAAACAAAAAACTACATTGCTATCGGAAGGTGGGCTGCTAAAATGGAGATTACAGACATTAGAATTCGTAAAGTTGATGCTGAAGGGAAAATGAGAGCAGTTGTCTCAATTACTTTTGACAATGAATTTGTTGTTCATGACATCAAAATAATTGAAAGCCAAGGCGGGTTGTTCATTGCAATGCCTAGTCGCAAAACCCCGACTGGAGAGTTCAGAGACATTGCGCATCCTATTAACGCAGAGGCAAGAAACAAGGTGCAAAATGCGATACTGGAAAAATATCAGTCTATGCTAGCCGAAGAAGAAGCTGCGGGCACAACTATTAATGAATAATTTCCAATTGCCGATGAACTTAGGCACTTCATAATTAAGAAGTGCCTATTTTGTTGCATTAAAATATGAAAAATGTCAATTGCATTACTATAATAAAAATGAGAGAATAAATGTGGCGAAGATATTTTAATATTATTTAAAGAATAGTGAAAATAGAAACGAAAGGTATTTAGGAGGTTAAAAGCACATGCTGGGACTGGTGGCGTTAATTATTGCATCTGATAAGGGCAGAAAGTTGACCCCATTATTGTCGAAATATACTTATGAGATATGCGGACAAGCCATGATATCCTATGCAATTGATGCGGGACTTGAAGCAGGTGCTCAGAGGCTTGTTGTTTTATCGGGCCAAGATTCCGACTTGATTAGAGAACTTATACCCAAAGATTCTGCATTCATACAGAATGACGAAAAATCTGCGGATGAAAATATCATATACAAAATTCAGGATGCTTTTAAGAAAAACAAAAGTGAAACTATATTGATTTTGCCGGGTGAATACCCCCTTATAAACGGAAGCACCCTCAAAGCTGCTTATGAATATCATTTAGGGAAAAATAATCAAGTAACAGTTCTTACAAATACAGAAGGTAGTCTCTCCGATATTTGCTTTATTAATACCGATTTGCTTCTATCTGAATTTTCTTCTCCTAAAGACATTACAACTGATTTTTGTATAAAGAATATAATCAAAAGACTCTACGCTGGTGGTCAAAAAGTCGATAGCTATTGTATTTCAAATTTTAGTGAACTGCTTTCGGTTAATGACAGTAGTCAACTGTCAGAGGCCGAGCGCATAATTTTAAACCGCATCATTAAAAAGCATATGGATAATGGTGTCATCTTCCATTTGCCTGAAACCAGTATGATTGATAACAGGGTGAAAATAGGGAAAGATACTATAATTCATCCTGGAACGATACTTGAGGGGAACACAATTATCGGCGAGAATTGTAATATAGGGCCATATTCACGGATTCAAGACAGTCTTGTTAAAGACGGAGTTCATTTTATGAATTCGGTAATGATTCAGTCCCAGATTGGAAACAACACAACAGTGGGGCCTTTTGCTTACATAAGACCCGGTTCAAAAATCGGAGAAAATATTAAAATCGGTGATTTTGTTGAAATTAAGAATTCCAATATTGGAAATAATTCAAAAGTACCGCATCTTTCATATATAGGAGACGCAGATGTTGGGAAACATGTTAATGTAGGTTGCGGTGCCGTAGTTGTTAATTATAATGGCAAGGTTAAAAATAGAACATTGGTTGGTGACCATGCGTTTGTAGGATGTAATGTTAATCTTGTGTCACCAGTGGTTATAAATGATTATGCATATATTGCGGCCGGTTCAACCATAACGGACGAAGTGCCGGAATATGCACTGGCTATAGCCCGAAATCGCCAGACTATCATAGCGGATTGGGTAAAAAGAAAAGGATTAGATAGAAAATAATAATATAAACAAGTTGGAGGTTGTTAGTTCATATGAATCTTCATGGTAAGGACATTAAGATTTTCGCAGGAAATTCAAACAGGCAGCTCGCAGAAGAAATTGCATCAAAGGTAGGACTACCTCTGGGAGAAGCTATTGTTTCGAAGTTTTCCGACGGGGAGACAGCAATTAGTATCAATGAGGTAGTTAGAGGGTCGGATGTATTCATTATCCAATCCACCTGCACACCTGTAAATGACAATATCGTTGAGTTGCTAATTCTGGTTGACGCATTAAAGCGCGCTTCAGCAGGGCGAATTACTGCGGTTATTCCCTATTTTGGATACGCGCGTCAGGATCGTAAGGCCAAAGCCAGAGATCCTATTTCAGCTAAGCTTGTAGCAAACCTTATTACGGTATCAGGAGCAGACAGGGTTCTTACCATGGATCTTCATGCACCACAGCTTCAAGGCTTCTTTGATATTCCGGTGGATCATCTTTTGGGAACACCGATACTTGCACAGTACTTTTACAAAAAGTTTGCCGGTAATACAGACGATGTGGTTGTTGTTTCACCGGATGTCGGCAGTGTGGGAAGATCGAGAAAATTTGCCGAAAAACTTGATGTGCCACTGGCTATAATAGATAAAAGAAGGCCTAAAGCCAATGTTTGTGAGATAATGAATATTATTGGTGACGTAAAAGGCAAGCGGGCAATATTAGTAGATGACTTAATAGATACCGCCGGAACGGTTGTGAACGCAGCTAATGCTATGGGGGATATGGGAGCAGTTGAAGTTTATGCATGCTGTACACATGGAGTTCTTTCAGGCCCGGCTATAGATAGAATCCGTACCTCGGCTATTAAGGAACTGGTAACATTAAACACCATTCCTCTGTCTACCGAAAAACGAATAAGTAAAATTACCACTCTTTCAGTTGGAGATGTCTTTGCAGAAGCTATCGAAAGAATATATGGTGATATATCTATCTCAACACTATTTACTCAACAGTAACCAATAAAAAGTCTAGAGGTTAGTATGTTTGTTTTTGCTGGATTGGGAAATATGGGAACAAAATATGAGCGAACCCGACATAATGTCGGGTTCGATACTATTGATTTTCTTGCCGCACAGTATAGAATCAATAATTTTAAGTTAAAACACAAATCATTAATAGCAGACGGAATTATTCAGGGGCAGAAGACTCTTCTGGTAAAGCCACAAACCTATATGAATAATAGCGGAGAGGCTATACGCCAGATTATGGATTACTATAAGGTGCCCTATGAAAATCTTGTAATTATTTATGATGATGTAGATTTAGATGTAGGACGTTTAAGAATCAGGGCTAAAGGTAGCTCTGGTACACATAACGGAATGCGCTCCATATTAAATCATATAAAAACAGAGGACTTTCCGCGAATACGCATAGGAATAGGCAAAGCACCTGAACAAATGGATTTGGCTGACTATGTATTGAGCCGTTTTTCGGACGAAGAGAGAAAACTAGTCAATACTGCCATTGAAAATGCAGCAAGGGCGGCAGTAACTATGATTTGCTCGTCAGTCGAGATAGCCATGAGCAGGTATAATAATTAGGAAGTTCCAGACACCACAACCGTCCCCTTGTCTGGAACTCAAAATGCGTTATAAACTCGGTAGCCGCCCCGGCCGGCCTGCTTAGCCGAATACATGGCAGCATCAGCCATTTTCTTAAGGCTGACGATATCGGTTGAATGATCAGGGTAAAGTGCGATTCCGGCGCTAACCAAAACAGGCATCATTGCCGGACCTATCATACGAGGCTTGGCAAGAGTATCAATTAGTTTATCAAGAATCTTAACCGTCTCTTTTTTCCCTGCCTTTGGAACAAATACAATGAATTCATCACCGGAAATTCTGATCTTTACGGCTTCTTGCGGGAAAACATTTATCAGATCGTTAGAGAATGTTTTAAGCAATTCGTCCCCTGCATCATGTCCATATGAATCATTAATTGTCTTAAGATTATCAACATCTAGGAAAATTAAAGAGCCTTTATCTCCACAGGTCGAAATGGTTTGAGAAATACGATCGGGGAAGGTGCGGCTACTTAGGCATCCTGTAAGCGGGTCCCGTTCTATTTCATTTCTGAGGCGTTCATTATCCTTTTTAAGATTGAAAAGGATAAGCTGTGTTTTAGTAAATACTTGCTGCCGGCGGAGAGTTTCTTCTTCCAGCACCCGAGTTGTATCTTTGTACGCGGTTAGTGCCTCTATGAGCATTTCCTTGTTGTTGGTGATCTGACAAATATCAGCCATGGATAAGGAAACATTACGCTTTAACACGGGATAATCAAGTTTCATGGCAAAGTTATATGCGCTTAAAATTGTTTGGAAGGCCGCGTCATAGGAATTATTCTCACAGTACAATTTACTAAGCTTCATACGGATTTGCACAAGATAATAACTATTGTTAGTTTCATTGGCAAGAGCAAGGGCTCTTAAATAATACTCTTTTGCTTCGGACAGGTTTTTTTGACTCGCACGGATTTCACCCATTATGTAATAACTTTCGCAAAGCATTTGAACGTTTTTATTCATAATGGATTCTTGCATAGCCTTATTAGCAAAGGTTTCCGCTTCATCAACTCTATTCATAAGGTGAAGCGTATGTCCTAAATTCCTATATATTATGCATTTCGGAAATATTTCACTGTCGCTGTTTTCACATTTGCTAAGCAGTGAAAATAAATACTCCATAGCGGTTTCATGATCCCCCAACTCGGTGAGAATACTGCAGATATTATTGTAAACACGGCATTCTATATCGGGGTAATCTTTGGACTTTGAAATTTCCAGTGCTTCAAGCAGGTAGTCGAGACTTTTTGATATAACACCTAGATTGTAATATGCGATACCAAAGGAGTTTGCTGTTCGTGCAATACGAACCTTATCCTTATGTTTATTAGCAATGGAATAACATATATCAAGATGTTTAATGGATTCTTCATTATTACAGTTTGCCATTAAAGATCGGGCTATGCGAAAATGGCTTTCATACATACCAATATCATATTGAAGTACCCTAGATAATTCCAAAGCATCTATAGCAAAGCTCATTTCTTTTCCTGTATATTGATTTGTATGACGGTCGCATTCATCTAAAAGCTCATCGACAATTGACCGTTGGTCTTTCATAGCTATCACCATACTTGTTGCTTTCACTATTATTGAATTTTAGGATGACTTAATAAAGAAGTTATACCGTACGTCAAGATGAAATAATTATGATGTCGCTTTGAGTGTGGTTCGAAATCTTTAATTTCGACAATGAATGAAGTTATTATACCACGAGCAAAATATAAAATAAAGGTTTTATGGATATAATTATTCCAATTGGAATAATTAAAATTCCCAAGAATTACAAAAGGTTTTACAATCCTTCGTTCCTAAATGGATTCTTAAATTGATTTTTGATAGGGTATAAAGTATAATAGGTATAATAATTTTTTGGATTTACTAATTATGTATAATGTATACATGGGCTAAACTCAAAAACGCTTATTTTATGGAGGTTTGAACATGGTTGAGAAGTTTGAAAAACTTGGTTTAACATTTGATGACGTACTCTTGGTACCCCAGTACTCGCAACTTTTGCCAAAGGATATTGATGTCTCGACATACCTGACCAACGAAATCAAACTAAATATACCTTTACTAAGCTCAGCCATGGACACTATTACCGAATCGAGGTTAGCCATTGGTATTGCCCGTGAAGGTGGTATAGGAATTATTCATAAAAATATGACTATTGAACAACAGGCTACTGAGGTAGACAGGGTAAAGAGATCTGAGCATGGTGTAATTGTAAATCCCTTTTATCTTTCACCTGACCATACCATCGAGGATGCAAATGAATTAATGGCAAAATATAGGATATCCGGTGTACCAATTACCGAAAATGGGCTTTTGGTGGGGATTCTTACAAACCGTGATTTAAGATTCTTAACTGACTACAGTCAGAAAATCGGGCTTGTCATGACCAAAGAAAATTTGGTGACTGCCCCGGTGGGTACTACACTCACAGAAGCAAAAGAAATTTTACGCAGGCATAAGATAGAAAAACTTCCTCTTGTAGATGACAAAGGTTACCTTAAAGGGCTTATAACCATTAAAGATATTGAAAAAGCAATACAATATCCCAATTCGGCAAAGGATAAGGATGGGAGACTTCTTGTCGGTGCAGCCGTAGGTGTTACTGCCGATATGATGCAGAGGGTCGAAGCTCTTGTAAACGCCAATGTGGATGTAATTACACTGGATTCTGCCCATGGTCACTCCCAAAACATAATCGACGCTGTTGCAAAAATTAAAGGCGCATATCCTAATGCTCAGATTATTGCGGGCAATGTGGCAACTCCTGAAGCCGTAAGAGCATTGGCAAAAGCCGGTGCAGATGCGGTTAAAGTAGGAATCGGACCTGGTTCAATTTGCACCACAAGAGTAGTTGCCGGAATCGGCGTACCGCAAATCACAGCTATCTACGATTGTAGTGTCGAAGCAAGAAAGCTTAATATACCCATTATAGGAGACGGCGGAATAAAATATAGCGGTGATATTCCAAAGGCAATTGCCGCAGGAGCTAATTCTGTTATGATAGGTAATCTGTTAGCCGGAACAGAAGAAAGTCCCGGAGAATCAGAAATTTTCCAAGGTAGACGGTTTAAAGTATACAGAGGAATGGGTTCATTGGCTGCAATGAATAAAGGAAGTAAGGACCGCTATTTCCAAGAAGGAACAACAAAGCTGGTTCCCGAAGGTGTAGAAGGGCGAGTACCTTATAAAGGACCCCTTGCAGATACAGTATTCCAGCTAGTAGAGGGCCTAAAACACGCAATGGGGTATTGCGGAACCAGAAATATTGATGAGCTGATGAATAACGGAAAGTTTATAAGAATAACCAGTGCAGGTCTTAAAGAGAGCCATCCTCATGATATATACATTACAAAAGAAGCACCCAACTACAGTGTACAAGGCTAATTAGAGCTTATTGGCTTCATATGGAGTTTTAAAGCAGGCAGTTATCGGATAAATTCTTGTTATCAATATTGATTTTCTCCAGTATGATGTAGCAGGAATAAAATACTCAGGAGTAATGATGAACGTAGGAATCCTTCTGCCTGTCGAAAAAAAGAGGTGGAGGCCTGTCACACTTAAAACATACCAAATTGAAGTTATTACCGGTCTTAATTTGGTGGTCTGTCTATTGCCCTGTACAGAAACCGGGGCAAGGTACCGCCCGAGTTATAGAAAAAGACTCAAGGCCAAGCTGGATAGGGTTTTTGAAGCGCAAAAGGCTTGGCCGGTTCTGGAGCATCCCGATATCGGTGGGTTTTATCAGGTTGATACGTCGGTTTTTGTAGAGTTATTGAAGGAATTAGCTTTGCAGCGATTCTACGAAATTTTAGGATTAATTAAGGGTGTAGGTCCCTTAATTAATAAGGAAATACTTGTCACGGGATCATCTGAATATCTTGAGCACGCTATTGAAATACTTATCACAAAAGTGAAAACAATTAATATACTGATACCTAAAGGAGTAAGCGAACCGATTGAAGCTGAAAAAGCTTTTTTAGAAACAGGGATACCGGTTCATATTACAACAGATTACCAGGTGTTGAACCGAACCGGTATATGGCTTAGATTTCCTGATGACAATGAAAACTTTGATGTGTTGCCCCAAAAGTTTAAAGGTACAATAGTAGATTTTGGAGCCATGAAGGTAATTGATACAAAATCACAAAAGATTTTCAATATTGGCATAGAGTTCTCTGATAGCATTAAGAAAAGACTAGGGAAACACCTGTTATGTACTTGGAAAGAAGGAGTACTTGAAGGCTTTATGCTGCTTGTATGCTCAAACGCTTGGGATGTAAGCGATACAGAGGCATTTAGGCGGCTAGAAATGCGATTTGCGTTTCTTTCTTGACATCATAATAGGGGTACACTATAATGAATCGTAATGTTAAATAATGTATTGACGTTATATGGGGCAACGTAATACTAAAAAGGGGAGAAAAAAATGAGTAAAAAAGAAGTCCTTCTTACTTATGAAGGTCTTAAAAAACTCGAAGAAGAGTTGGAGTTTTTAAAAGGTGAAAAGAGAAAAGAAATAGCTGATAGAATCAAACAGGCACTCGCTTTTGGAGATATTTCCGAAAACTCAGAATATGACGAAGCAAAAATTGAACAAGCGCAGAACGAGGTTCGTATCGCACAACTGGAAATCATGCTTAAAAATGCATCCATTATAGACGAGGATGAAGTAGATACTAAAGTTGTTAGTTTAGGTGCAAAAGTAAAGATTCGCGATATTAAATCAAAAGAAGAATACGATTACCAAATTGTTGGTTCAGCTGAGGCTGATCCTGTTTCAAATCGGATATCAAATGAGTCTCCTGTCGGAAGTGCACTTTTAGGGCACAAAGCAGGTGAGTCGGTTGATGTAGAGGTACCCGGAGGCAAAATAAAATATAAGATACTTAGTATCTATAAGTAAAGACCTTGTTTGTACCATTAATTTAGGATATAATAATGTTTCGATACCACAACAGTTTACATAATAATGTAAGCTGTTTTCTTTTTTAGTGTTTTTGGAGGTAAAAATGTCTGAAATTATTGAAAATAATAACGAACAGTTAGACTTGAATGAGATTCTGCAGGTTAGACGTAATAAGCTTTCTGAGCTTCAGACGTCAGGCAAGGACCCGTTTCATACTGTAAAATATGATGTTACAGCTAGAACCGAAGAGATTCTTTCTAATTTTGAGGAATACGAGAATAAAGATGTTTCCATAGCGGGCAGGCTTATGAGTAAGCGCGGTATGGGCAAATCAAGTTTTTGCGATCTTCAAGACAGGGATGGCAGAATACAATTATATGTAAGAATAAATGACATTGGCGAGGAACAATACGAAAACTTTAAAAAGCTTGATATAGGCGATATAATCGGAGTTACCGGCCGTGTTTTCAAAACCCGCATGGGAGAAATATCAATTCATGTTGATACTTACACTCTTTTATCCAAATCCTTGAGACCTCTTCCGGAGAAATTTCATGGACTTAAGGATCCAGATACCCGTTATCGTCAAAGGTATCTTGATTTAATCGTTAATCCAGATGTAAAAAAGACTTTTATTACACGAAGCCGAATAATTGCTGCAATCAGAAGATTTCTGGACAAAAGAGATTTTCTTGAGGTGGATACACCAATTTTAAATACAATTCCCGGTGGAGCTACCGCTAGGCCATTTATAACCCACCACAATACATTAGGTATTGATATGTATTTAAGAATAGCTCCTGAGCTATATTTAAAACGTCTGATTGTCGGCGGGCTGGAGAGGGTTTATGAGCTTGGTCGCATGTTCCGTAACGAAGGAATGTCAATAAAACATAACCCCGAGTTCTCCATGATGGAGGTTTATCAAGCATATACCGATTACCACGGTATGATGGAGTTGGCTGAAAGCCTGATTTCGTCTGTTGCTCAAGAGGTTCTTGGCACTATGAAGATAGAATACCAAAGTAAGGAAATAGATTTAACACCTCCTTGGACAAGACTTACCATGACTGAGGCTGTATTAAAATATGCCGGCGTAGATTTTGATGCTATAAAAACCGATGAAGAGGCAAAAAATGCGGCTAAGGCAAAGGGCATGAATATTGAGGGAAGCCCGGCTAAAGGTGAGATTCTGAGTATGATGTTTGAAGAATACGCCGAATCAAATCTAATTCAGCCTACCTTTATAATTGATTATCCCGTAGAGGTTTCCCCACTAACAAAACGCAAGCCTGATAGACCTGAATTAACAGAGAGATTTGAACTGTTTATTACCGGGCGTGAGTTCGGCAATGCATATTCAGAGTTAAATGACCCACTTGACCAAAAGGAGCGCTTTTTAGACCAAGTTAGAAAAAGAGAGGCCGGGGATGAAGAAGCTAACATGATGGATGAGGATTTCGTGGTGGCATTGGAGCATGGGCTTCCGCCTACCGGTGGCATGGGTATAGGTATTGACAGGCTTGTTATGCTATTGACCGACTCATTTTCTATAAGAGATGTTTTATTATTCCCAACCATGAAGCCAAAGGATAAGGAATAAGCGCTGATTTTAACATTCAAGTACAGGTGAAAATTTAAAGAACACTATAATTTTTACAAAAAAACTGTTAAAATAATATGAACAATGGTTTTTGGAGGGTGTAAAATGTTTGAGTTGAGTACTGAGGGCAATGATGGTCAGAACTATATCATTGCGATTAAGGGTGAAATTGATATTTATTCGGCTCCTGAGTTTAAAGAAAGCCTCTCTCAATCCATTAACGGTGTACAACAGGATATAGTCTTGGATTGCAGCGAACTGTCCTATATTGATAGTATGGGGCTGGGAATCTTAGTTGGTGCATTAAAGCGTGTCAGAGAAAAAGAACATAATATTATAATAAGAAACCCAAGAAGTACCGTACGCAAACTCTTTAAGATTACCGGTCTGGATAAGGCGTTTATTATTGAGGAGGTCTGAATAATGAATATAATGGACACAGTTTCTGTGCTCATTCCACTGAAAGCTGAATACGTTAGTATTGCCCGTCTCACAGCTTCAGGAATAGCCAGCAGGCTCGGTTTTGATATAGATACCATTGAAGATATAAAAGTAGCTCTGTCAGAGGTATTAGGCAAATTTATTGAAAAGACGCCAGGTGCGGGAAGGGTAAATGTAGATTTTCTCTGTCTTGACGATGGACTTTCAATTACATTTAATCTTCCTGATTGCAATATACCTTATCTGTTCGATAATGAAATGGACAAGTTTGCATTGGCTATTATTAGTTCTCTTATGGACGAGGTTGAAATTGAAAAGCAAGGCCATGGGATGATTAAAATGGTAAAAAAGCTCGGAAAGGCAGTTTGAAATGAGCAGGAAGGCAGAGACATTAAGGACTGATGAGCAGTCTGAAAGAGAAATATTCGAATTATATTACATAAATAGGGATGTTGAAATACGAAACCAAATTGTTTCAAGATATATGTACTTAGCCGACATCATTTCAAAGAAATTTATCAACCGCGGGGTAGAGTGTGACGACATCTATCAGGTGGCGTGTGTTGCTCTTATTAATGCTGTTGAGAGATTTAACACTTCAGAGGACGTCAAATTCGTCAGCTTTGCCACGCCTACGATTATCGGTGAGATAAAGCGATATTTCAGAGATAAGGCATCAGTTATTCGCATCCCAAGACGTATATATGAGGTTTATCAAAAAGTTAATCAGGCAAGAGAGTATTTGATGCAGCAGCATAAAAGGGCTCCAAGAGTTGATGAGATAGCCGAGTATCTAAATATGAAAGAGGAAACGATACTTGAAATAATAGAATCATGGAATGTTTATAATATACAGTCCTTTGACCAAACTGTATTTGATGAGGATAATCTTGAGCTTCACGAAACTGTTGGCGAAGAGGATGACACCTTTGAGAAAATAAACAATCGTGATTTTCTTGAGAAGGCTATGCACAACTTTGACGACACAGAAAAGCAATTCATAAAACTTCGCTTCTTTGAGAATAATACGCAAAAAGAAATTGCCAATTATTTTCATGTTTCTCAGATGTATATTTCACGTTTAGAAAAAAGGACACTGGAAAAATTCAGAATGATTTTAAAAAAGTAAAATAGGGTATATATTATATAGTAATGCTATGAGATATACTCAGTATACGCTTGCGTTTATGGAGGGTTTTAGATGGTTATGCAGATGGATTATAACCAGGACACAAAAATCTACAGCGAAGATATTCCAACCGATGCTTATGTGGTATGTAATGAAGTCAGAAATATTTTAGATATGCTTCAACGCAGATACTTGCTTGATGCCGAGCAATGTTTTGATATAAAAGTTATCTTATGCGAATTATTGCAGAATTCTATAAAACATGGAAATGTAAGTGATGTCAGCAAAAAAATTCGTGTGGAGATATGGCTCAAAGAGGCCAGCAGAGTTCTTGGAATAACTATTAAAGATCAGGGACGTGGTTTTCAACCCGTCAAAACCAGAGATTTTTCTCTGGCAAAACCATTGGACTGTAATCCGGTCAACATGGATGAGTCAGGAAGAGGGCTTTTAATAGTAAATGAACTATGCGATTGTATGGAATTTAACACCATGGGCAATGCTATTACTGTATTGAAAAGGATATAATGCAATATAGCAGCTATTGCCCGGCCGTGCCGGGCTTTTTAGTTAATTAAAGGTAAGGGAAGGGCAAACTGTTTTATTGTTCAAGGACATGACTTGTGATATAATAGTAGTATTAGTGAGAGTTGATGGCAATATTATTGAAGTATAACAAAAGTCATTGAAATTTTGTATAAATGATACCAAATACAAGGAGTTGATATATAAGAATGGTAAAGTGTTCTGTTTGTAAAGAAAATGTTGCGGTTGTATTTATTACCCGTGTTATAGATGGAAAAGCCGAACCCCTCGGACTTTGTATGTCCTGTGCGCAAAAGCAGGGTTTGGCACCTTTGCAGCAAATGATAACCCAATCAGGAATGACACAAGAAGATCTTGAGAATTTGAACAATCAGATGGCTGAGATGTTCGGAACAATGAATATGGATGATTTTATTCAAAGTCTTCCTCAGGATAACGATTCAATGCCGATGCCGACTGATGATAATGGCGAAGATGATACAAATTCCATGCTTCGCTTTATTAACAGCGCATTTTCAAAATTCGGACCATCCGGGGAAGCCGGGAAAGAAGGAAACGACAAGTCTTCTCAAAAACAAACAAAAAGTGCGGAGCCCAGAACGCAGGCCAGATCTCCTAGGAAAAATCTTAACGCATTTGGGACCAACCTTAATGAAAAAGCCATGTCAGGGGAGATTGATTGTGTTATAGGAAGAGAAAGAGAAATAGAACGGGTAGTTCAGATTCTCAATCGCAGAACAAAGAATAATCCCGTGCTTCTGGGTGAACCGGGAGTTGGTAAAACTGCAATAGCCGAGGGTTTAGCCCTAAGAATTGTGGAAAATGAGGTGCCAGCTAAGCTGTTAGATAAGGAGATTTATCTTCTTGATCTTGCTGCAATCGTAGCCGGAACACAGTTCAGAGGCCAATTTGAAGCTAGAATGAAAGCTATTATTGACGAAGCTAAGGCGCAAAAAAATGTAATTTTGGTTATTGACGAAATTCACAATATTGTAGGTGCCGGCGAAGCTGAGGGCGGAGCGATGAATGCAGCAAATATATTAAAACCTGCATTGGCACGTGGAGATGTACAGATTATCGGCGCCACAACCCTCGAGGATTATAGAAAGCATATTGAAAAGGACTCTGCTTTGGAAAGGAGATTCCAGCCTATAATAGTAAAAGAACCTACGGTAGATGAGAGTATCGAAATACTGATGGGTTTGAGACCATACTACGAAGATTTTCATCAAGTGCGTTATACAGATGAAGTAATAGAAAATGCTGTTAAAATGTCGTCGAGGTATATAAACGACAGATTTCTTCCGGACAAAGCTATTGACGTTATAGACGAAGCTGGTTCCAGAGTGAATTTAAAAAATAACGGTACTGTTGAACTGTATAAGTGTAAAGAGCAACTCAAAAAAGTGCAGGACCTGAAAGAGAAGGCAGCAATTATTGATGATTATCAAAAAGCCGCTGATTATAAAGTCGAAGAATGTAGGCTTATGGAGAAAATTAAAGAGCTCGAAAAAGAGATTGGAACTTTGGATGTTACCTTAGATGATGTTGCATATGTAATTGAGAACTGGACCGGTATACCTGTTCAGCGTATTTCTGAAACAGATGCCACCAAACTATTGAAGATAGAAGAACGCCTCCACAGAAGAATAGTTGGACAGGAAAAAGCTGTATCCGCTTTAGCCAGAGCCATTAGAAGAACCCGTTCAGATTTTAGTAAGAAGAAAAGGCCCGCAAGCTTTATATTTGTAGGACCTACCGGAGTTGGTAAAACAGAGTTGGCCAAAGTACTTGCCAATGAACTTTTTGGTAATGAAGAAGCCATGATAAGGCTTGATATGTCAGAGTACATGGAAAAGCACACTGTTTCAAAGTTAATAGGAGCTCCTCCTGGATATGTTGGGTTTGATCAGGGTGGTCAGCTAACCGACAAGGTAAGAAGAAAGCCATATTCAATACTGCTTCTGGACGAAATAGAAAAGGCTCACCCGGATGTGTTCAACATGCTTCTTCAGATTATGGAGGATGGCCGCTTAACTGATAGCACCGGCAGAACTGTTGGCTTTGAGAATACTATTCTGATTATGACTTCAAATGCCGGAACAGGCCTTAAATCTAATGGTATAGGGTTTAATAAAGACGGGTATGAAGCCCTTGAGAAAAAGGTAAATAATGCTGTCAGAGAAATATTCAGACCTGAATTTTTGAACCGGGTTGATGAGGTAATCGTATTTGAACAGCTTAGCCGTGAGCAATTGGCTCAAATTCTCGAAATAATGTTGAATCAGGTTGCGCAGGACGTAAAAGAAAAGGGTATGAGTATTGTCTTTGATGATAAGGCAAAAGACTTTCTTATGGAAAAGGGTTTTGATGAAAAGTACGGTGCCAGACCTTTAAGGAAAACAATTCAAAGACATATTGAAGACGAGCTTTCAGAGTTGTTTTTATCTGGCAAAATCCGCGAAGGAAGCAGTATTCAGGTTTCGGTCGAAGCAGGAAAAATAGCTATGATAGTTGTGGATTTACCCATATTAAAGCATGCAAAGAAAGTCAAAAAGCTTCAATAATAAGTACACACCATCGTTGACAGAAATGTACAAAGATTATCTATAACATTAGTTTATTCAATTTTAGCGGCGTAGCTGCAACGATTTAAAGCGTAGATTATAGAATAAAAACCCCGCAGTGATGAGAAAATAGACCATATATCATCATGCGGGGTGTTTTTATGGAAAGAGCAAATTATGTAAGAAAAAACAGAATTCCTCTCTATTTAATAATAGCCGTGGTGGCTGTTGCGGCGCTGGCTGCGGGAATATATTTTCTTTTGTCCGGCAACCGTACAAAAGAGCCCAACCGTGGGACTTATGTTATTAAACAGACAGAGAGGAGCAGACACATTGAAAAAACAAATCAGTAAGCACGAATACCAGAAGATGGTGGATAAAAAGGCGCCGGGTTCTCATATTGTAAGAAATCTTTTTGCCGCTTTTATAACAGGAGGGGCAATTTGTTCTGTGGGGCAAATTGTAATGTTGGTTTTTAAGAACTTTGGAGCCGACAAAGAAACCGTTGCTTCGGTGACTAGTATTATTATGGTCTTTATAGGAGCATTCTTAACCGGAATAAATATCTACGATGAGATAGGAAAATTTGGTGGGGCAGGCGCATCAATACCCATAACAGGTTTTTCAAACTCCATTGTATCTCCTGCCATGGAATTTAAGAAAGAAGGCTATGTTATGGGGGTGGGGGCAAAAATGTTCCTTATCGCTGGGCCTGTCTTAGTTTATGGGATATTTTCATCTGTCGTAGCGGGACTCCTCTATTTTATCTGGAAGCAGGTGATGTAGATGGCTAAAAGATTAGGAAACCAAACAATAATTTTAGATAAGCAACCTATTATCTTAAGTGGTGCAGGAATTGTGGGAAAAAAGGAGGGTGACGGTCCGCTGGCAAGATATTTTGATGATGTGGTGGATGATGAATATGCAGGTGAAAAGACCTTTGAGGCTGCTGAATCCCGTATTTTAAGAGATACATTTATTAAAGCACTCGAAAAAAGCGGTAAATCATCCACTGATATCAACCTAATTCTTTCAGGGGATCTTTTGAATCAATGTACTGCGGCAAGCTACGCATTTAGGGATGTAGATACACCCTATTTGGGTTTGTTTGGAGCGTGCTCTACCATGAGTGAATCACTTGCAGTAGCTTCCATGATAATAGACGGAGGTTCGGTAGATTATGCAGTGTGTGCGGCATCCAGCCATTTTTGTTCGGCGGAGCGCCAATTTCGATATCCCTTGGAATTTGGAGCTCAAAGGACCCCCACCTCCCAATGGACTGTTACCGGAGCGGGAGCAATAGTGTTAGGTAAAGACGGGCAGGGCCCCAAAATAACATGTGTTACTCCGGGTAAGATAATAGACGAGGGGATCAAAGATTCTAATAATATGGGAGCGGCAATGTCCCCAGCCGCATTTGATACCATTAGAAGCCATCTTATAGATACCGGACGCAGTGTGGATGATTACGACCTAATTCTTACCGGGGATTTGGGGAGCTTTGGCAGTACCATGCTTCGTGATCTTCTAAGCAAGAGTAATATTGATTTAAAAAATAAACACAAAGACTGCGGTACGATTATTTTTGATCTTGAGAAGCAAGGGGTAGATTGCGGAGGAAGTGGTTGTGGATGCAGTGCCGCAGTATTTTCTACCTATATTTTAGACCAATTTATGCAAGGAATATTAAAACGGGTGCTCTTTGTCGCTACGGGAGCATTATTAAGCCCCACAAGAATTCAGCAGGGTGAAACCATTCCCGGTATTGCCCATGCTGTTTTAATAGAAGCGTAGATTAGGAGGGTAGCAATGATTGATATTTTAAAGGCCTTTCTATTGGGCGGATGCATATGCATAATAGGGCAGCTATTAATTGATCTTACAAAAATAACGCCTGCAAGAATCATGGTAATTTTCGTGGTTTCGGGGGTTGTTTTAGGGATATTCGGGCTTTATCAGCCTTTGATTGAATGGGGAGGAGCGGGAGCTACTGTCCCTCTTGTCGGGTTCGGCAATACACTGGCTAAGGGTGTAATAAAGGAGGTGGATAAGGTGGGCTTGCTAGGCATTTTTACAGGAGGGGTGAAGGCTGCTGCCGCAGGTATTACAGCGGCTGTTACTTTCGGATATATAATGGCGATTATTTCTAAACCAAAGATTAAAAGTTAACGTCTAATATGGTATAATAGCTAACAGTGAATTCAAGGTTTAGCCTTGATATTTTATGTGCTAAATACTATATTACATTCGAAGGAGAAAAAGTGATGGCAAAGACATCAAGAAAGAACAGAAGACAAAACTTTTTAATCGTAACAGCGGCTTTCTTATCATTAATGATCATAGCAGTAGTTTTTGCACTACTTTCGAGGAATAATCCAATTACCCCTGGTCCGGGTACACAAAGCCCTACTCAATCGGCCTCACCTACTACCGAAACGCCGGCAGATACGCCGACCCCTCTGCCGAGTCAAAGTAATACGCCGACCCCTACGCCTACTCCTACACCTACTCCCACGCCAACACCTGTTCCTGAACCCACCCCTATTAACGGTATAACGCCTTATCCGGAGATTTCCCAAGACAGCCGAAGCACCCACACAAAGGAGATGCCTCCTGTAAAAGCATTGTATTTAAATGCTACATCGGTAAGACAGAACCTTGACCACTATATTGATTTGGCTAACAGGACAGAAATAAACGCGTATGTAATTGATATAAAAAATGATGCGGGCATGCTTATGTATGATTCCGATATTGATGTTGTGAATAAGGCGGGTGCCGATACTCCCGGCTTTGATATTAGAACCGTGACAAAGAAACTCCATGATAACGGAATTATTGTAATAGCCCGTATGGTTACATTCAAGGACTCTACCATGACTACTTATAATCCGGATCTGGCAATTAAAAAAGATAACGGTGAGGTCTGGAACTCTGGTACAAAGTGGCTTGATCCTACCAAAAAGGAATCTTGGGACTATATTTTAAGTATTGCCCAAGAGGCGGTAAATTTCGGATTTGATGAAATACAATTCGACTATATCCGTTTCCCCGAAACAAGTCTGTATACTTATAAAATGGATTTTGCACCGGGGCAGACACGCTCGGGGGCTATCGAGAACTTTATACGCTATATGCGTATGAATCTTCCTCCCGAAACAGTTCTTTCGGCAGATGTATTTGGTATGCCTCTTATTTCAATGAAAGACTACGGAGAAATAGGCCAAACTCTTGAAACCATCGGTAATAGTCTTGATTATATTTGCCCTATGATTTATCCTTCACATTATGCCAACGCTTCTAAAACGGGTGCAATGTCCAATGGTGTAGGCCAGACAATAAACGGAATAAAATTTACCCATCCTGACCTAAAACCGTATGAAGTTGTATATAATACTCTTATGGTAGGAAAAGGTCGCATAGATAAAAAACCGGGTTATAACCTTAATGTTCGTGCCTATATTCAAGGGTTTACAATGAAAAATCTTCCTGAAGGTTATTGGATGGACTATGGAGTAGAGGAATACCAAGCCCAAATGAAGGCTGTTTATGATGCGGGTTATGACGAATGGATATTCTGGAATGCGCCGAACTCATATGTTGAAGCCGCATTTAAACCAGAGTAAGTTAAGGTGATAGCCCATATGAAATGATACTGCCCGGTGAGATAAACGATTTTCTCACTTGCGGCATAATCGGAGGTAATAATGAACCTGTTACAAGCTATAATTCTGGGCATAGTACAGGGATTAACCGAGTTTTTGCCCATTAGTAGTTCAGGACATCTTGTTTTGTTTCAAAAGATTTTAGGGGTGGATATATCTACCCCTCAGGCGCAGTCGATGATTATGACTTTCTACGTGGCTCTGCATGTGGGTACTTTGTTTGCAGTTGTTTTCTTTTTCTGGAAGAAGGTTATGGAGATGATTCGCAAACCTTTTTCCAAACTGCCGCTGCAAATTGTCGTGGCAACTATCCCGGCAATAATTGCTAATTTCCTTTTTGGAGATTTTATAGAAAGTACATATATGAGTTCACTATTGTTAGGGCCGGGCTTTTTGTTTACAGGTTTGGCAATAGTAGTAGCAGAAAGATTATCAAATGGTAAAAAGGGCCTTGAAGAGCTAAAAACAACCGATTCACTTTTAATAGGTACGGCTCAAGCCGTTGCCTTATTACCCTCTGTTTCCCGTTCGGGTATGACAATTACTACATCTTTAACACTGGGCTTGCAAAGAGGCTTTGCTGCAGATTTTTCTTTTCTTATGTCGATTCCCCCCATTTTGGGTGGTGCTCTTTTAGATGTAGTCGATATCATGAAAGGAACTACGGTTTCTTTTGAAACCATAGGAATAGGCAATATACTTGCCGGTATGGTAGCGGCCGGAGTTACAGGTTTTTTTGCCATAAAGCTTATGATTAACGCTATTAAGAATATGAAGTTGAAGTACTTTGCCTATTATGTATTTGCATTGGGAATTTTTATAATTATAGGACAGTTATTTTTCAAAGAGAGTGTACAATGGCTCTTACAATAATAAGGAATTTTGTGAACTGGGTGAGAAATAAATGAAAGACATTTTTATTTTAGGGATAGAATCAAGTTGCGATGAAACCTCCGCTGCCGTTGTGGTAAACGGCCGTAAGGTATTATCAAATATTATTGCATCCCAGATAGATTTACACGCTGAATATGGAGGAGTGGTTCCAGAAATAGCTTCACGCAAGCATGTGGAACTCATTATTCCTGTTATAGACACTGCTTTAAAAGAAGCAGGCATAACTTTGGAGGATGTGGACGCAATTGCCGTAACCTACGGGCCGGGGCTTGTAGGAGCGCTTTTGGTTGGTGTTACCGCTGCAAAAGCCGTAGCGGCTGCCTTAGACAAACCTCTTATTAAGGTTCACCATATCGAAGGCCATATAGCCGCTAATTATATAAGCCACCCTAAGTTAAAACCGCCATATATAGGGCTCATTGCCTCGGGCGGCCATAGCCATATAGTTCATGTCAAAGACTATCTTGATATTGAAATTCTCGGAATGACAAGAGACGATGCAGCAGGCGAGGTTTTTGATAAAATAGCCAGAGTATTGGGATTAGGATATCCGGGGGGGCCTGTAATCGATAAACAGGCTAAACTGGGGAATAGAAAAGCGGTTCGTTTCCCTAGAGTCAATTTCCCCGGCGGGTCTTACGATTTTTCATTCTCCGGGCTTAAAACTGCTGTTATTAACCATGTGAACCAAGCGCGGCAAAAGGGGGAGGAACTTAATATCCCAGATATCTGTGCATCATTTCAGCAAGCCGTGGTGGATGTGTTGGTAGATCATACCTTAAAAGCTGCAAAGAACCTTAATGTTAATAAAATAGTCCTTGCAGGAGGTGTTGCAGCGAATTCTCTTCTTAGAGAGACACTTAAAAGCAAGGCACAAAAAATAGGCATGGAAGCCTTATACCCTACTCCTGTTTTATGTACCGACAACGCTGCGATGATTGCTTCGGCAGGGTACTACTCCTTTTTAAATGACGATTTTGCGGATCTAACTCTTAATGCTGTGCCTTCTCTCGTTATAGGAGAGGGGCGTAAGTGACTATTATCAAGTGTTACAGGGGCTAAAGGTATACAAGTTTATGGTTATAAAAAGTTTACACATATCCTTCAATCTACCTGTTGATAAATCTAATTTACCTGTGAATATGTTAACATTTTGAGCTGTGGAGACTGTGGAAATATTCATAAAAATCGCTTGTATTGCCCGTTTTATCTGTGGATAACCCTGTGGATACTGTGGATAAGCCTATTAATTGTCCCCAAGGGCTTGATACATTTCGTAGGAATTCATTACTTTTTTAACATAATTTTGGGTCTGAGTGTATGGAGGGATGCCTCCATATTTCTTTACCGCATTAGGGCCGGCATTATAAGCGGCCAAGGCAAGTTTGAGGTCGCCGTCAAAGGCTTTTAATTGATAGTAGAGGTATTGAGTACCCCCCAAAATATTCTGTTCAATATTATAGGCATCGGTGACCCCTAGGCCTTCTGCCGTGCCCGGCATTAGCTGCATTAGCCCCATTGCACCGGAAGTTGAAAGTGCAAATGGCTGGAATCCCGATTCTTCTTTAATAACAGCACGAACCAACTTTGGGTCTAGACCAAATTGTTTTGAATAAGTATTTATCGCCGCATCTATTCTAGGCATCAATTCATTAATCTGAGTTTGTGAAAGACGAGGGTAAACCGATTCATAAGAGCCTGAAACCAAGGGATACTTGGTCTTTTTACTGCTCTCGGCTGAAGGTTCCATCTCGATAATAGGGGCTGCCGATTCTCCTGGTTTAATAGCCGATCCTGCTAATGCAGCGGCTGATTCAGAAAGTGCCGAGGCATTTTCCAGCTCCTTGGCAAACCCGGTTTTATTACTAGAAGGAACATTCATTTTAATGGGCAAACGGCTCTGAATTTCTGCAATTTTTTGATTCATCAAAGAAGATATATCTGGAATTTTCATCATCCTTCACCTTTCTTATTAATTATATCGGAATGCAGATGTTATTTATAGAGTATAAATTGCGGATTTACGCCACATAATGCGAATAATGAATCAAAATCAATTAAATAATTACTTCCATGGGAAATTCGCCCGTCTGAATTGAAACCATATATTTCGAGAATAATTGTAATAGAACATAAATGGATGGTGATTATGATGAAAATTAATAAAAGGAACATTATTTCAGCTGTAAAGGACACCAGTTCAGTTATACAGCTATTGTCTGTGGCAACACGTTTCCTTATAGTGATTATGATTATTTGTGTAATATATGGAGGAGCTACTCAAAAACAAATATCGGACAATGTCGTTAGACTTCATATTGTAGCCAACAGTGATTCGGCGGAGGATCAGGATTTGAAGCTGAAAGTTCGCAATGCAATCCTAAAGCATATGCAAGAAAAATATCCTAATGGGGCAACCCGGGATGAGGCTGCAGCCTATTTAAAAGAAAGTCTTCCATTGATTAAAGAAATAGCTTCCGGCGTAGTAAAAGAAAATGGCTCCAATGTAACTGTAGATGCGAAGTACGGCGTGTATTCCTTTCCTACCAAGGAGTATGACGGACTCGCTCTTCCTGCCGGAATGTATGAGGCTGTACGGGTAGAGCTTGGAGCAGCCGAAGGCCAAAATTGGTGGTGTATTATGTTTCCACCCCTTTGCGTTGCCGATGCAAATAGTCTTAAAATGGACGAGGAAGCTATGAATCAACTTAAAGAAGGCCTAGGCGATAATAATTATCAGCTTATTACAGATATAACCGAAAACGCTAATGCACCGGTAAAAATAAAATTCCGTATTGTTGAAATAGTGGAGGACTCTAAAATACGTATTGCGGAGATTATTAACGCCCTGTTTTAAAAATGAAATAGCCACATTAGAAGAACCTAGCTTTATTATGTAGTTGATGATATAAAAATCATGGTATAATAACCTCACCCGTTACTGAAATCGAAGATTTCAAACGGGTGCCCGAGAGCATTGATACTGCGTATTAATAACCTCACCCGTTAC
>JAAYNX010000113.1 GCA_012520615.1 Clostridiaceae bacterium
CTGTAACCTATTTGATTTATCACATGAATACTTGACAAAGGTAAAGTACAATGATATTTTAGTATTAGCACTCAATGGGTGAGAGTGCTAACAATAAGATGGGGGTGAAGGTCATGGTCTGGGAAAAAGAGCTAAATGAAAGAAAACGTGCTATATTAAAATCAATAATTGACGACTATATCCAATCAGCTCAGCCGGTTGGTTCTAGAACAATTGCCAGAAAACATGAGCTTGGCCTTGGTTCTGCGACTATACGAAATGAAATGGCCGATTTAGAAGAGTTAGGATATATTTCGCAGCCCCATACATCTGCTGGAAGAATACCTTCTGATAAAGGTTATCGCTTCTATGTAGAAAATTTAATGCAAATTCAAAGCCTTGCCAAAAACGAAATGGCTATAATTAGAAAGGCAATGGATGAAAAAATTGAGGAAATCAATGAGCTTATAAAAAGAGCAAGTACGATTATCTCAAATATAACAGGCTACACTGCGGTGGTAATGGCTCCGCAGCTCACAAGGTCACTGATAAAGTCTGTTCAGTTGCTAAATATTGATGAAAGGCGATTGCTGGTGGTAGTAGTTGCGGGAGGCGGAATTGTTCACAACAGGCTTGTAAACCATTGTGGAACAATTGACAACACACATATTGCAAAGCTGAATCAGGCATTTAATATAATTACATCAGGAAAGACTTTAGATCAGATTTCTATGCCCATGGTAAGAGATCTACAGAAAGATATTAATGTGCCAGCAGATGTAATACTGTCAGTTTTTGAAGCAATTGAGGACTGTGTAAGGAAAATTGAGACAGCTGATGTTTATTTAGATGGTATAACTAATATATTGAACTATCCGGAGTTTAATGATCTTATTAAAGCACGGGAAGTATTGGACATACTGAAGGAAAAAGATATAATAAACCAATTGGTGTTTGATGCATCATCGAAAAAGCAGCTTGAATTTAAGATAGGCAGTGAAAATGAAATTAATGAAATGAAGGATTTAAGTATAATTACTACTGTCTATGGGAGAGAAGGTAAAGATATCGGAACCATCGGCGTCATAGGTCCGACACGCATGACCTACGGCAAGGTAGTTTCGTCAATAAAATACATCAGGGAACTTCTTAATAGAGAAATGCTTAGAATGTTTGGAGATGATTCCTGATAGTACGAAAGGAAGCAAAAGATGGCAAAGAAAAGTGATGTTGATCCAAAGAAGATAGTAATAACTGACGAAGATTCTGACAGCTTAAAAAAAGACGTGCAAGAATCATCGGAATCGAGTCAAGGTGAAGATTTGGATAAAAAAAATGAGGACATTGACCTCAACGAGATAATTAAACAGAAGGATGCTGAGTTAAAGGAAACAGTAGACAGAATACAACGTTTGGCTGCGGAGTTTGATAACTTCAGGAAAAGAACTCAGAAGGAGAAAGAAAGACTATATGTAGATGCTGTTGTTGATGTTGTAGGGCAATTCCTTCCGGTTGTAGACAATTTGGAGAGAGCTGTAACAGCAGCTGGGCAGGAGGAAAGTCAGGGCTTGCAAGAAGGTGTGAACTTAATTCTCAAACAAATAATAGGTGTACTTGAAAAAATGGGAGTAAAGCCTATTGAAGCAGTTGGCACGTGTTTTGACCCGGAAATTCATAATGCTGTTATGCATATTGAGGATGACACCCTTGACTGCAACATAGTAACAGAAGAATTCCAAAAGGGTTACATTTACAAAGACGAAGTGGTAATACGGCATTCTATGGTAAAAGTAGCAAACTAACAAGAAACTTTACTAAAAGATTTAACTAAAAATATTGTACTCTTTGACCTTAAATATATATTAACAGGAGAGTGTTTAAAAATGGCAAAAGTTATAGGTATAGACCTTGGAACAACTAATTCATGCGTTGCCGTTATGGAAGGCGGCGAGCCGGTAGTAATTGCAAATGCGGAAGGAAATCGTACAACACCGTCAGTTGTAGCTTTTTCAAAAACTGGGGAGAGGCTTGTAGGCCAGGTGGCAAAGCGTCAGGCTATCACGAACCCGGAAAGAACTGTTATGTCCATAAAAAGAGATATGGGCACCGATAGAAAGATAAAAATTGACGATAAGAATTACACCCCGCAAGAAATTTCAGCAATGGTTCTGCAAAAACTTAAGGCAGATGCTGAGGCATACTTAGGAGAAACAGTTACTCAGGCAGTTATTACAGTTCCTGCATATTTTTCTGATTCCCAGCGTCAGGCAACAAAAGATGCGGGCAAAATCGCGGGACTAGAAGTATTAAGAATAATAAATGAGCCTACTGCTGCGGCATTAGCTTATGGTCTGGATAAAGAAAGCGACCAGAAGATTCTTGTGTTCGACCTAGGCGGGGGAACATTCGACGTATCCCTTCTCGAAATCGGAGATGGAGTTTTTGAAGTTCTTGCGACTAACGGTAATAACCGTTTGGGCGGAGACGATTTCGACCAGAGAATTATTGATTGGCTTGCAGATGGATTTAAAAAAGACAACGGTATTGATTTAAGAAATGACAAAATGGCAATGCAGCGCCTTAAGGAAGCGGCCGAGAAAGCTAAAATCGAGCTTTCTGGTGTAGCTCAATCAAATATCAATCTGCCCTTTATTACTGCCGATGCAACAGGGCCTAAGCACTTGGATATGAATTTAACCCGTGCTAAGTTTGATGAACTAACTTCTGACTTGGTAGAAAAGACAATGGAACCACTAAGAAAAGCTATTTCAGATGCAGGTATTTCTCCTAGTGATGTTGAGAGAGTATTATTAGTTGGTGGTTCAACTCGTATCCCAGCAGTTCAAGAAGCTGTTAAGAAATTCTTAGGAAAAGATCCTTTCAAGGGCATAAATCCTGATGAATGTGTTGCTGTTGGCGCTGCGATACAGGCTGGCGTACTATCTGGAGAGGTTAAGGATTTACTCCTTTTGGATGTTACTCCGCTATCTCTTGGAATTGAAACCCTTGGAGGCGTATTTACAAAACTTATTGAAAGGAACACAACTATTCCTTCAAAGAAAAGTCAAGTATTTTCAACTGCCGCAGACGGACAAACCAGTGTTGATATCAAGGTTTACCAAGGCGAGAGAGAGATGGCCGCACATAATAAGCTTCTGGGTAACTTCCAGCTTACCGGTATACCACCGGCTCCTCGTGGAGTGCCTCAGATAGAGGTTACTTTTGACATTGATGCCAACGGTATAGTACATGTATCCGCAAAAGATATGGGCACAGGAAATGAGCAGAATATTACCATTACTGCCAGCAGTAACTTAAGCGATGCCGATATAGAAAAGGCCGTTAAAGAGGCTGAAAAATTCGCAGCTGAAGACAAAAAGCAGAAAGAAAGTATTGAGACTCGTAATCAAGCCGACAGCGCGGTTTATCAAGCGGAAAAGACACTAAAAGAAGTGGGCGATAAAATAAGTGCTGATGATAAATCTGCAGTTGAAGCCGAGATCAATAAGGTTAAGGAAGCACTTAAAGGTAGTGATAACGAGGCTATAAGACAAGCAACAGAAGGCTTGACCCAAGCATTCTATGGAATATCTCAAAAATTGTATCAACAGAATCCTCAGGGTCAAGGACCTAATCCAGGCGAAGGATTTAATCCCGGAGCCGAAGGCAACCCTCAAGACAATGTATACAATGCAGACTACAAAGTAGTTGACGAGGATGATAAACAATAAAATACTGATATAATGTTGATTGATAAAATCACATTTAAAATTCTTAGCCGAAAAAATTTGAAACGGTATTTGTCTGAATGACATCTACCGTTTCACGTTTGTATATCTAAAGCTATTTGGAGGGTTAATCTTGGCTGATAAAAGAGATTACTATGAGGTGCTTGGCCTATCAAAGCAGGCATCCTCTGAAGATATAAAAAAGGCTTACAGAAAGCTAGCCAAAAAGTATCACCCGGATATGAATCAGGGTGACAAGGAAGCTGAATCAAAGTTTAAAGAGGTAAACGAAGCCTACAGCGTATTAAGTGACGAACAAAAACGTTCCAACTATGACCGTTTCGGCCATGCTGCCTTTGATGGTACAGGTGGAGGGTTCAGCGGTTTCGATGGCTTTGGATTCGGAGGATTGGATGACCTTTTTGAGACTTTCATGGGCGGAGGCTTTGGCCGCAGTAGAAGAGGCGGAAATAACGGGCCGGCCCGAGGAAAAGATCTTCAATATTCAATAGAAATTACTTTTGAAGAAGCCGCGTTTGGTGTTACAAAGGATATTCCAGTGACTAGGATGCAAACCTGTACCACATGCAGTGGTTCTGGTGCAAAGCCGGGGACCTCGGTAGAAAATTGTAAGCATTGCCAAGGAACGGGGCAAGTGCGCTATTCCCAAGCAACCCCGTTTGGTCAATTTGTTAATGTAAAGACCTGTGATGTCTGTCGTGGTGAAGGTAAAATAATTACACAACCATGTGAAACATGCCGTGGTAAAGCCAGAGTATCAAAGAATTCACGTATAAGCCTAAATATACCTGCTGGTATAGATGAGGGTCAAACCATGTCTCTGAAAGGTGAAGGTGAGTCAGGTTTAAGGGGAGGCCCTGCAGGTGATTTGTATGTGACAATACATATCAAGCCCCATGTGATTTTCAAAAGGGAAGGCTATGATGTTGTTTGTGATATACCAATATCCTTTATACAAGCAGCGTTAGGAGCTGAAATTGATATTCCTACAATTGATGGTATGATAAAGCATACCATACCGGAGGGTACTCAGACTGCAACAGTATTCAAGATAAAAGGTAAAGGAATTAAGCGACTGAGAAGCAATTCTAGGGGTGACCAATATATTCGCGTAAATGTTGAAGTCCCTAAAAAGCTGTCTCAAAAGCAAAAAGACTTACTGCGTCAATTAGCCGAAATCAGCGGTGATGAAGGACTTGACCAGAAAAAAAGTTTTTTTGATAAGGTGAAAGATTTATTTAAAGAATGAAAGCAGGTATCCTATGAAATGGATTGAAATCTCAGTCAGAACAAATCAACAAGCTTCGGAAGTAATAGCTGAGAAGCTTATGAATATGGGGGCTAATGGAACAGAAATGGTTGATCCGGCGGCTTTTCGCCAAGCTCTTGAAAATAACAAATATCTAGATTATGCCGATAATGGATTAATAGATAAGTATGGGACTGATGTTATAGTAAGAGCATACTTTTCTGAAAATCTTAACCCTATCAATATAACAGATGAACTTAAACTTGCACTAGACAGCATTTCAGCCTATATGGATATTGGTTCTGGAGATATAACGTATTTGCTACGAGATGATAGTGAATGGAAGGATACTTGGAAACAGTATTTTAAGCCATTTAAGTTTACCGAAAGAATTGTGATAAAACCAAGCTGGGAGGAATACATCCAAAAAGATGATGAAATAGTTATTGAATTGGATCCTGGTATGGCTTTTGGAACAGGCACCCATGAGACAACAAAAATGTGCGCCCTACTGGGTGAAAAATATGTAAAAGCAAACGATAGGGTGCTGGATCTGGGTTGCGGAACAGCAATTTTGGGATTAATGGCAGTTAAGCTTGGGGCATCATCTGCTCTTGCAGTGGATATCGATGAAGCAGCAGTTAAGACAGCACATCAAAACATCGAAAATAATGGGGAAATAGAGAAAATTCGGGTAATGAGAGGTGCTATTTGTGATGTTCCCAAAGAAACTTTTGATTTGATATTTATCAATATCATCGCAGATGTTATTATAGAAATATCAAAGGAAATAAATGCATATGTGAAAAGCGGAACGAACATCATTCTTTCGGGTATTATAAAGGAACGAAAAGCCGAAGTGAAAAGCAAGTTCTTAGATTTGGGCTTTGATTTTATAGATGAATTGAATATGGGAGAATGGGAGGCAATGGTTTTTCGTGCATAGATTTATGGTAGCTCCCGCCAATATTCAAAATGATAGAATTATACTGGAGGGGGATGATTTAAAGCATTTAAGACAGGTGTTGAGAATAGAACCCGGAGATACAGTATTTGTATTTGACGGGAGTGGCATCGAATATGAAGCAATTATTCTGTCTATGGACAAATTTAGAGCTATTGCCCAAATAAAGGCTACCTTTCAAAATGAAGCAGAACCGCAAACTCACGTCACTTTGTTTCAGGGAGTCCTAAAAGGTGAAAAAATGGACCTTATAATCCAAAAGGGAGTCGAATTGGGAGTTCATAGGATTGTTCCTGTTATTACAAACAGAACAGTTGTAAAGCTTAATAAAAAAGATAGTGAGAAAAAAGCGGAGCGATGGTCTAAAATAGCAAGAGAAGCCGCTAAACAATGCCGTAGAGCTTATGTTCCAGAGGTTACCGAGCCTATTAGTTTCGATGAATCTTTGTTAAAAGCCAAAGAATTTGGAGCTACTCTATTTTTGTATGAAAATGAGGGAAAAAAATGTTTGAAAGAAACGCTGAAATGTTATACTATTAATAAGATTGAGGATATCTCGCTGTTTGTCGGGCCAGAGGGCGGTTTTACACTTCAAGAAGTTGAAAATTGCAAAGATTTAGGTTACGATATAGTGGGTTTGGGAAAACGAATATTAAGAGCAGAAACAGCAGCAATTTCGGTCCTTTCAATTATTATGTATGAGATGGGTGAAATTAGTATATGAAAAAGATCACTTTTGTTATTACTGATGATGCAATATTTATGCGCACATTATTAAGGAAAATCATCGAGCAAACAGAAGAATATGAAGTTGTGGGAGAGGCATCCAATGGTCGTGAAGCTATTGAAGCGGCAGAAAGATATCAACCAAGCATCTTGACATTGGATATTACTATGCCTGAAATGGACGGTATTCAGGCAGTTAAAGAAATCCTTAAGGTCAGTCCCAAAACTCGTATTATTATGGTTTCTGCGATGGGGCAACAATCAATGGTTATTGAAGCCATTAAACAAGGGGCTAAGGACTTTGTTGTCAAACCCTTTGATAAATCTAGAGTATACCAGTCCATTAAAAATGTTCTTGCTATGGATAATTAAAATTCATTCAAGAAATAATAAGGAGTACTTAATTTAATGCTAAGAAGTATGACTGGCTTTGGCCACTGTGAATATACCGAAAACGATATTACTTTTACTGTTGAGATTAAGACTGTTAATCATCGGTACAGCGATATCTTTCTTAGAATGCCAAAACAGCTTTCTGTCTTTGAAGAAAAAATCCGTTCCCTTACATCGGCGAAAATACAAAGGGGAAAGATTGATATTTACATAACCTATGATAATAAATCTTCTAGTTTTCAAGAGGTAATGCTTGACGAGCGACTTGCCGAGGCATATTGTGAAACTCTTAGGAAAATTTCGGATAATCTTGGGCTTAGAGACGATATATCAGCCACATCTTTGGCTAGATTTCCTGATATTTTGAAGGTTGAGAAACAGGATAATAACGAAGAAATTGGTAAAATTTTAGAGAAGGCTTTTAATCTTGCCCTCGAAGAGCTTTTGCATATGAGGATGCGAGAAGGAGAAAAGCTTAAAGAGGCCTTGTTAAACAATCTTTCTGTAGTTGAAAAATTTATCGAGAAAATACGGGAAAAAGCTCCTTTAGTTGTTAAAGAATATAAACTAAAGCTTGAGGCAAGATTATCAGAACTGATTGATTTGCAAAGAGTTGATCCTGCACGAATAGCGACTGAAGTTGCTCTGTATGCTGATAAATGCAGTATAGATGAAGAGCTTGTAAGATTACAAAGCCACATTATGCAGATGAGAGAAATGCTGAATGAGGGCAGTCCCGTCGGTAAAAAGGCTGATTTTTTAATTCAAGAAATGAATAGAGAAGTAAATACGATAGGATCAAAAGCTAGCGATCTTGATATTACGAGAAATGTTGTCGAGCTTAAAAGTGAAATAGAAAAGATTCGAGAGCAAATCCAAAATATTGAATAATTATTGATTACGGAGGAGCTAATGAAGCTAATCAATGTTGGGTTCGGAAATATGGTTTCCTCAAATAGAATAATAGCTATTGTAAGCCCTGAATCGGCTCCCATTAAGCGTATTATTCAAGAGGGGAGAGAACGGGGAGTTTTAATAGATGCTACTTATGGCAGAAGAACTCGTGCGGTTATAATAACAGACAGTGATCATGTCATTCTTTCTGCTCTACAGCCTGAGACTGTTGCAAACAGGATACAAGACCTGGATGAAGAATCAGCGGTTGAGGTGTCAAAAAAGATAAAACCTGAACGGGGGGCAGATATATGAATCCGGGTTTGCTTGTTGTTGTTTCGGGACCGGCAGGAGTGGGCAAGGGAACCATAGTCAGAAAAATGATGGAGAACGATCCAAAGTTCGTTTATTCAATTTCGGCAACATCCCGGCTACCCAGAGCAACAGAAACCGAAGGTAGGAACTACTACTTTAAAACGCGAGAACAATTCGAAGAAATGATAAAAAATGAAGAACTAATAGAATGGGTGGAGTACTGCGGGAATTATTACGGAACTCCTAGAAGCCTCGTTTGTAGTGAGATAGAAAAAGGTAATGTAGTCATACTGGAAATTGAAGTTGATGGAGCACTTAATGTAAAACGCATGTTTCCAGATTGTATACTTTGCTTCATAATACCGCCGGATTTTAGTGAGCTTGAGAAAAGGCTTAGAGGAAGAGGTACGGATACAGAGGAATCTATAACGAAAAGACTCTCAAGAGCAAAAGAAGAGTTTAAGCTGATAAAAGAGTATGACTATTTAATTTTAAATGATAGTATTGAAAACGCAGCGCAAAGGTTCTTTAGCATAGTACAGGCCGAGCAAATGCGAACAAATAGAAACAAAGAATTAATCAATAAATTCGAAAATATTTAGAGGAGTTGGATTTTTTATGATTTATCCCCCGATGTCTTCTTTATTAAAGAAGGTAGACAGCCGATATACTTTAGTGATTTTAACCGCTAAACGTGCCCGTATGTTAACAAATGGAGCAAGGAAACAAACCAGTTTCAATTCAGACAAAGATGTTACGGTTGCCATTCATGAAATTGATGAGGGCGCTATTCGTTACCACAAAGTAAAAAAACAGCAACCAACACATGAAAATATGGTCGAGGCCTCACTAAACAGCAGCGAGGATCAGGTTTAACTATAAATTATAGAACGCTTCAGGAGGAAGAATAGATGCAGTTTGAAAAAACCATGGAGAAAGTTGTCGCGCTGTGCAAGAACCGTGGCTTCATTTTTCAGGGATCAGAAATATATGATGGACTTGCAAATACTTGGGATTATGGTCCATTAGGGGTTGAGTATAAAAACAATATTAAAAAAGCATGGTGGAAAAAATTTATCCAAGAAAGCCCTTACAATGTAGGGGTTGATTGCGCCATTCTAATGAATCCGCAGGTTTGGGTAGCATCAGGCCATGTAGCTGGATTTTCAGATCCTTTAATTGATTGTAAACAATGTAAAACAAGGCATAGAGCAGATAAGATTATTGAAGATTTTAATATTGCCAATAATATAGACATGGTTGTTGACGGGTTACCCAACGAAGAAATGACAGCTTACTTAAAAGAAAAAAATATCCCATGTCCGAATTGCGGAGGACATGATTTCACTGACATAAGAAAATTCAATCTTATGTTCAAAACCTTCCAAGGTGTAACAGAGGATTCTAAATATGAAATATATCTTCGCCCTGAAACGGCTCAAGGTATATTTGTCAATTTCAAAAATGTTCAGAGATCAACTCGAAAAAAGATTCCTTTTGGTATAGGGCAAATAGGTAAATCATTTAGAAACGAAATTACTCCTGGTAATTTTACGTTCAGAATAAGAGAATTTGAGCAAATGGAGCTTGAATTCTTCTGCGAACCGGGAACTGACTTGGACTGGTTCTATTATTGGAAGGATTTTTGTAAAAACTGGTTGATTAATCTTGGCATGAAAGAAGAAAATATTAGAATGCGCGATCATTCCAAGGAAGAACTCTCCCATTACAGCAAGGCAACAACAGACATTGAGTTTAAATTCCCATTTGGATGGGGTGAGCTTTGGGGTATAGCCGATCGCACAGATTTTGACTTAAAGCAGCATATGGAGCACGCAAAAGAAGATTTATCATACTTTGATCCAGTCAAAAATGAAAAGTATATACCATATTGTGTGGAGCCCTCACTAGGCGCAGACCGTGTGGCATTAGCTTTCCTTTGCGATGCTTATGATGAAGAAGAAGTTGCTGAAGGCGATGTAAGAACTGTATTAAGATTACATCCTACTCTCGCTCCGATTAAAGCTGCAATACTTCCTTTGTCAAAGAAACTCTCAGACGAAGCTTTTAAAATTCATGAAGCACTCAGTAAGGAGTTTGTATGTGAGTTTGATGAAGCAGGATCAATAGGAAAGCGCTACAGAAGGCAGGATGAGATAGGAACCCCATTCTGTATAACTTTTGACTTTGATTCTTTAGAAGATAATTGTGTCACCATTCGTGAGCGCGATACAATGCAACAGGTTAGGATTCCGATTAATGATTTAAATGGCTATTTAAAGGAAAGAATATTCTCATACTAAATAGAGATGCCCCCCGCCTGTAGAGGTGAAGGTGCCCCTTATTATTTAGTTGAAATATATAATCATACAAAAACTGTTTTAATGACAAGAAAGCAAATAATTGCTTAAAAAATATTATCGGGAGGTAGAATTACATGGTTAAATACGTATATCTCTTCAACGAAGGAAACGCTTCGATGAGGAATTTACTCGGCGGAAAAGGTGCAAATCTTGCTGAGATGACAGGTCTAGGATTGCCTGTTCCAAGAGGCTTTACAATTACTACCGAAGCCTGCACCAGGTATTATCAAGATGGTAAAAAAATAGAGAAAGATATTGAAGAAGAAATTTACCAGTACCTTACTAAAATGGAGCAGGTAGTTGAAAAGCAATTCGGTAATCCAGAGAACCCGCTGCTTGTATCAGTGCGTTCAGGTGCCAGAGCATCAATGCCCGGCATGATGGATACCATATTAAATCTTGGACTTAACGACGTTGTTGTGGAAGGCTTGGCAAAGCTCACAAACAATCCTAGATTTGCTTATGACAGCTATAGAAGATTTATTCAAATGTTCAGCGATGTTGTCATGGAAGTTGAAAAAAGCAAGTTTGATCATCTATTAGAAACCATGAAAAATAATAAGGGTGTTACGCTGGATACAGATTTAGACGCAGATGATTTAAAGAAACTTGTTGGAGAGTATAAAGAACTTTATAAAAAAGAAAAGGGAGAAGAATTCCCACAGGATCCTAAAACTCAGCTAATAGCAGCTGTTGAAGCTGTATTCCGTTCATGGGATAACCCTCGTGCTATTTACTATCGTCGTATGAATGATATACCAAGTGATTGGGGAACAGCAGTAAATGTACAGGAAATGGTTTACGGAAATATGGGCGAAGATTCAGGTACAGGTGTTGCCTTTACCCGTAATCCTTCAACGGGTGAGAAGAAACTCTATGGCGAATTCCTTATGAATGCCCAGGGTGAGGACGTTGTTGCAGGTATTCGTACTCCTCAAACCATAGACCATCTAAAGGAAATTAACCCTGAAGCTTACGACCAATTCGTAAATATTGCAAATACTCTTGAAAACCATTATCGCGATATGCAGGATATGGAGTTTACTATTGAACGCGGCAAGTTGTTCATGCTTCAAACCAGAAATGGTAAGCGTACTGCACAAGCTGCATTGAAGATAGCTGTTGATCTGGTTAACGAAGGCATGCTATCAAAGGAAGAAGCGATTTTGAAGGTTGATCCAAAACAACTGGATTCACTTCTCCATCCAAATTTTGAAGCAAAAGCTTTGAAGGCTGCAAAACCTATTGCAAAGGGTCTTCCTGCGTCTCCTGGTGCGGCAACTGGTAAGGTATTCTTTACCGCTGAAGATGCAACAGCAGCTTTCGCTAACGGAGAAAAGATGATAGTACTTGTACGTGTTGAAACTTCTCCGGAAGATATCGAAGGTATGCACGTTTCTCAAGGATTCCTTACTGCTCGCGGCGGTATGACCTCCCACGCTGCTGTTGTAGCTCGTGGTATGGGTAGATGCTGTGTGGCTGGTTGTGGTGAACTGAGAATTGATGAAGCTGGCAAGAAATTTACAGATGCAGCCGGAAATGTATATAAAGAAGGCGACTGGATTTCTCTTGATGGCTCTACAGGTAATGTTTATGCAGGTCAATTACCTACAGTTGCCCCTGAACTTACCGGAGATTTTGGTAAATTCATGGGCTGGGCAGATGAAATCCGCGTATTGAAGGTTAGAACCAATGCAGATTCACCTGCTGATGCAGCTCAGGCCTTTAGCTTTGGCGCTGAAGGAATCGGTCTGTGCCGTACAGAGCATATGTTCTTTGAAGGTGAGAGAATAAAGGTAATGCGTGAAATGATTGTTTCCCGCACAGAAGAGCAGAGAAGAAAGGCTCTTGATAAATTACTGCCGATGCAAAGAGGAGACTTTGAGGGATTATTCCGTGAAATGAAGGGCTTCCCTGTAACCATCCGTTACTTGGATCCACCGCTACATGAATTCTTACCTCAAGATGACGACGATATCAATACTCTTGCTAAGGAAATGGGTATGGATTATGCCGATCTTAAGGCAATCGTAGATGGCTTACATGAATTTAATCCTATGATGGGTCACCGTGGATGTCGTTTGGCAGTATCTTATCCTGAAATCGCAGAAATGCAGACTAGAGCTGTTATAGAGGCTGCTATAAATGTAAATAAAGAAGGCATGAGCGTTATTCCTGAAATCATGATTCCTCTTGTAGGCGATATCAAGGAATTGAAGTATGTAAAAGAAGTTGTAGTAAAAACTGCCGATGAAGTTATCAAAAATGCGGGTGTTGACCTTAAATACATGGTGGGAACCATGATTGAGATTCCAAGAGCTGCTTTAACCGCTGATGAAATCGCGACTGAAGCCGAATTCTTCTCCTTTGGAACCAATGACCTTACCCAAATGACATTCGGATTCTCCCGTGACGATGCCGGTAACTTCCTGGAAGACTACTATGCAAAGAAGATTTATGAATCAGATCCCTTTGCAAAACTTGACCAGATAGGTGTTGGTAGACTGGTTGAAATGGCAGTTCAATTAGGGAAAAAGACACGCCCTGATATAAAACTAGGTATCTGCGGAGAGCATGGTGGAGAGCCTTCTTCAGTTGAATTCTGCCACAGAACGGGATTGAACTATGTATCCTGTTCACCATTCCGTGTGCCGATTGCTCGTCTTGCAGCAGCACAGGCTCAGGTTAACAATCCTAGAAAATAAGACTCTAAAGGTTCTACGTCAATTGTTTGGGTAGAACAAAGAAAAAATAGCTATATGTTACTGGCAGATAATCTTTTAGATTGTCTGCCAGTTTTTTTTGCCTTGCAAATACATTGATTGCGTATACTGAAATTAAGACTAGAGTATTAATGTAGCTAATAAGAATATTGACGGGGATTTATTAAAATGATATAATTATTTTCAATACGCAATGGCTGTGATGGAGAAAAGTAGGAAGCTAGGATTTATTCAGGGAGAGATTGCCCAGACTGAAAGCAATCTTATGAGGAATACTTTTGAAGTTCGCTCCGGAGCTCGCTGGCTGAAGCTGATGTTGTAGGTTGGTGCGGAATACCCTACGTTATAAGGGTGGAATATCGGATTAACACTATGTGCTAAACACTTAGTTTGAATGTCCTGTATTTTGTTAAGTGTACTGTAATAATGCAGTAAAAATGGGTGGTACCGCGGAAAGCATAATGCCTTTCGTCCCAAGAGGGATGAAGGCTTTTTTTAATGCAAAAATATGTATAACAATATTTGATGGCTTGGAGGGTTTTAAAATGCAGTATTGGGACGAAAAAGTAGAAACTATTGACAGAGAGAGTCTAAGGAAAATACAAAGTGAAAGGCTAAGAGACACAGTAAATAGGGTTTATGAGAACGTTACCTATTATTCTGATAAAATGAAGCAAGCGGGGATTACTCCAGATGATATCAATACAATTGATGACCTTTCAAAACTGCCATTTACATATAAGACCGATTTGAGGGACAATTACCCTTTCGGAACATTTGCCATTCCACTAAAAGATGTTGTGCGTGTACATGCATCCTCAGGGACAACAGGTAAACAGACCGTTGTGGGGTATACACAAAATGATATAGAAATATGGGCTGAATGTGTTGCTCGCTGCCTTACAAGTGCAGGGGTGAACAAGGATGACATTGTGCATGTAGCATATGGTTATGGTCTTTTTACAGGAGGCTTAGGGTTACATTACGGGGCAGAGCGTGTGGGAGCGACGGTGATTCCTGTATCGGGAGGCAACACCTCTAGGCAAATACAACTTCTTAAGGATTTTGAGGCAACTGTGCTCTGTTGCACCCCATCATATGCTCTGTATTTGGCAGATGAGATGAAAGCAGCCGGTTTAACTAAGGATGATTTAAAGCTAAGAATCGGAGTATTCGGAGCCGAACCATGGTCGGTTGAAATGCGGGCTCAAATAGAGAATCGTCTTGGAATAAAGGCTTATGATATTTATGGATTAAGTGAGATTATGGGCCCGGGGGTGGCTATGAATTGTGATTGCCAAGAAGATCTTCATATCATATCAGACAGCTTTATTGCAGAAATAATAGATCCAGAAACTGGAGAGGTATTGCCTGAAGGTTCCAAGGGCGAGCTGGTCTTTACATGTATAACAAAAGAAGCCTTGCCTCTAATAAGATACAGAACCAGAGATTTATCAGTATTGACCAATGAAACATGTGCTTGCGGCAGAACCAGTACCAGAATGAAAAAGGTCACCGGAAGATCTGATGATATGCTAATAATACGAGGCGTAAATGTCTTCCCGTCTCAGATAGAATCTGTGCTTCTAAAATATAGCGAGGTAGAGCCCCACTATATGATTTATGTTGATCGTGTTGACAATTTGGACATAATGGAAATTCAAATAGAAATGAACTATAGTATATTTTCTGACCAGGTTAAAAAAATTGAGTCCATTGAACGCAAGTTACGCCATGAAATTGAATCTACATTAGGTATAAGTGCAAAAATCAAGCTTGTTGAACCTAACAGTATACAAAGAAGCGAAGGCAAGGCAAAGCGTGTTGTAGACAAAAGAAAAATATTTTAAGTATCTATAGTTCCGAATATATTAAAAGTATTGGTTTAGTGACCAATACTTTTTTACGCGAGCATTCTATGCTCCGGTTATGTCACTTTAACCTGCTATCACGCCTTATTTGTGTATATAATAAAAGTACCTTTGCTTGACAGTGGTTGTAACGGCAATCTATAATTAACAATAACTGATAATTGATATATAACAAGAATAATTGTCAATCTGGAAGAAGTAGGCGATTATGAATACTAAAAGAAATATGTCGTTAACAAGAACAGCTTTATTTGTCATTAACTTTACCGTTATTGTATTCTTTTCGGCAATTATTTATAAAACAACCGATCTTATTTGTTTTAGTGACCAAGCAAGAGATTTTCTCGAAAAGATTAAATATGTACCTATTACTCCTTGGAAAGTTCCCCTGTTTACAGTATCTCTTTTAATAATTCTTATTTTAGGTATATTTATTCGTGAAAAGTACTTTCTAAAAAAACCTTTCGTGCTATATCTTTTTTGTGTTGCTGATGTAATAATCTGCATAGCAATTATGTATTACCTCAATTTGGGGTATAAAGGGATATTGTTTATTGCATTTACAAATATAATTATTTATGTTGGAGGAAAAAAGAATAAATTATTTTTCTTATTAGGCGCAATTATTATTTATATGTTTTTTGATTATGATATTTTTTCTATCAAAATAAATATGTTTTCAGCAAATGACTACATACAATACTATACAACAAGCCAAAGACTTTATTTGTTCGGATTTCGTAATATTCTTACATCATTAAATGAGGTTGTTTTTATATTATTTATGATTTTTACAATTCAAAATGAAATAGATGAAAACACCAAAATTAAAGAACTTTACTCTCGATTATTTAAGAATGCGGAAGAGCTTAAAGTAGTTAATATTCAACTGGAGGACTATGCAAAGAAATCTGAAGATATGGCCAAGACAAGAGAAAGAAATAGACTGGCCAGAGAAATACATGATACTATCGGGCACGCTCTTACCGGAATAGCAACCGGCTTGGAGGCCTGTACTGAACTTATTGATAATGATGTGTCTCAAACAAAGATACAGTTAAAAAAAATAACAGAGCTTGCCAGGAAAGGCTTAATTGATGTTAGAAGGTCTGTAAGTGAGCTTAGACCTGATTCGCTGGAAAGGTTTTCTCTAATTCCTGCGATAAACAAGCTAGCGGAGGATATTAACGCTTGCACAAAAACAAAAGTCTCCGTATTTATTGAAGGGGAACCTTTAAAAATGGGGGCAGATGAAGAAGAAACCATTTACAGGGTCGTTCAGGAGAGTATAACCAATTCGGTGCGGCATGGCAATGCGAATGAGATAAAAATACACTTGAAGTTTAATGATTTTATGACCTATCTGACTATTTCTGATGACGGTGTTGGAAGCACTGATTTACATAAAGGATTTGGCTTGAGACACATCAAAGAGCGAGTGGAGCTTTTAAATGGCAAGGTTAATTTTGAAAGCGAAGCGGGAAAAGGATTTATTACAAATGTTGAATTACCTATAAGGTGGGGGTAGCTAAATGATTAGAGTATTAATTGCAGACGATCAAGAGCTTATAAGGCAGAGTTTAGAAATAATGCTGAAGAATAAGCCGGATATCGAAATAGTTGGTCTTGCAGAGAACGGAAGAGAAGCTGTGAGATTAACTAAAAAGTTGCTGCCCGATGTTATATTAATGGATATTCGGATGCCTGAAATGGACGGTGTACAATGCATTCAGATTATAAAAGAAAATTATGCCAATATAAAAATAATTGTACTTACAACATTCGATGATGATGAATATGTCTTTAACGCTTTAAAACATGGTGCCAGCGGATATCTGCTCAAGGGTATTTCTATTGATGAGCTTACCGAGGCAATAAGAACCGTAGCAAGTGGGGGAGCCCTCATAAATCCTAATATTGCTATGAAAGTGTTTAAGCAGTTTTCACAGATGGCCAAAGCGGACTACACATTAAAGGTTGATGAAGCATCTTTGAACGAATTAAATAAAAACGAAATAAAGATTATCCAATTAGTTGGAATGGGTTTATCCAACAAGGAGATTACCGAAAAGCTGAAATTTAGCGAAGGCACAATAAGGAACTATATCAGTAGTATTTTAAATAAGCTGGATTTACGTGATAGAACCCAAATAGCAATATATTCTGTTCAGACGGGGTTAGCCATGAAAAATATTGAAGATTTCGGCGGGTGAAAAAATTGAAAAATAAATGGAGAAATATAGTTGGTATTATAGCATTTGTTGTTTTAACATCAGTAATTATTTTTACTGTTCAGGGGCGAAACAAAACCGTTACGCTCGAACTTGGGATTTTTGCTGGCAGTAATTGGGATGTTCCTAACCCCGAAAACTATAAAATGTTTGATGAGATAATCAGCAAATTTGAGAAAGCCTATCCCGGTATTAAAGTGACATATAGAAGTGGAACTCTTAAGGAGGATTATTCAGAATGGCTGGCACAAAAAATTATTAATGGAAAGCAGCCTGATGTTTTTGTTGTTCTTTCTAGTGATTTTAATACGTTTTCATCAATTGGAGTAATGAAAGACCTTAATAAGCTTATAGAAAACGATCAAGATTTTGATAGAGAAAAATTATATACAAATGCTTTAAAGTCAGGACAATTCAGAGGGCATCAATATGCACTGCCCTTGGAGGTTGTACCTGTTCTCATGTTCGCTAACCGGACATTGCTTAGAAATGAGGGAATAGAAGTTCCGAAGGGTGACTGGACATGGGAAGATTTCTATGACATTTGTCAGAGGGTTACAAAAGACACCGACGGGGACGGGAAAATAGATCAATTCGGTACATACGGCTTTACATGGCAACATGCCGTATATACTAACGGTCAGAATTTATTTGATGCCAATGGGACTACAGCATACTTCGAACCATCGGAGGTACTTGAATCTATAAATTTTATAAAAAAGCTAAATGAACTAAACCAAAATTTTAAGCCTACATCAGATGATTTTGATTTGGGAAAAGTAGCATTTCGTCCGTTTCCTTTCTCCACTTACAGGGCTTACAAACCTTATCCGTTAAGAGTTAAAAAATACTCATCCTTTGAATGGGAAGGAATAAAAATGCCAAAAGGTCCAAACGGCAATAATGCTGCTGAATTATACAGTTTTTTAATCGGAATGAGTTCGATAACAAATAATGAAAAAGAAGCCTGGGAGCTAATAAAATATCTCACCACAGATGAGTCGATACAATTGAGTATATTTGGATATTCCCATGGCGTTTCAGCATTGAAGAATGTTAATGAGTCAGATGAAGCAGGAGAGATATTGCTAAGGGATAATCCCGATGAGGAAACTGTAATTAACATGGATATGTTAGAAGAGGTAATAGAAAATTCAATAGTAATTCCTAGCTTTGAAAAATATGAAGAAGCTATGAGCATGGCTGATAAAGAGTTGTTTCAAGTAATAAACGGTGATAAAAATGCAGAGACCTCGCTTTCAATTATACAACGGGAAATTGAAAAATTTCTTATTCAGTAATAACTAAGGCGGCTTAAGGAGGCATTCCAATTGTTATTCAAAAGGATAAAAGGTCTATTCATAATTTTAATAATAGGCGTATTATTTACTTCATGTACTATTAAGAGTGCAAATGTCATTGCTAATGACGGTAGTATTTCAAGAAAAAACAAGAGTTATAAATTCGGGGTTGTTTTTATGAATCTTCACAATCCATTCTTTAAAGCTCTTAATAGGGGCATAGAATCAGTTATCAGCGAAAACGGTGATAAGCTTATAACTCTTGACCCGCAATCTGATGTTGAAAAGCAAATAATTTGTGTTGAGGAACTGATTTCACAAAAGGTAGATCTGATATTCTTAAATCCTATTGATTGGAAAACCATCAAACCAGCTTTGGAAGAGGCAAAAAAAGCTGATATACCGGTAATAATAGTGGATAATCCAGCCTTTGACGAGGATCTTGTTGAAAATACAATTGCCTCTGATAACTATAATGCAGGTGTACTTGTAGCAAAAGATATGATGAAAAGAAAAAGCGAAGGGAATATTGCGATATTGGATTTTCCCCTTGCAAAGTCTGCAATTGACAGGGTAAACGGGTTTAAAGACACCATAGCTGGTAATGATAATTTTAAAATTGTTGCAATTGAATCTTCTGACGGCATATTGGAAAAAGCTATGCCCGTTATGGAGAAGATAATAAATACATATGAAAATATTGATATTGTTTTTGGCCACAATGATCCTACCGCTATTGGTGCCATAGCAGCTTTAGAACACCTTGGTAAAAAGGAGGGTGTTCTTGTCTATGGTGTAGATGGTTCATCCGAGGCAATAGAATTAATAGAAGCCGGAATCATGACCGCCACAGTAGCTCAGTTCCCTTTGGAAATCGGAATTATAGCAGCTCGCGATGCATATAGAATTCTTGAGGGGCAAATGGTGGAATCCAGTATAAAGGTTCCGGTTAAATTAGTTAACAGTGATAATGTTAAAGATTTTTCCTCAAGCTGGTAAATAAGCCCGGACCTACAACACGACCTGCTGTGCGTAAACTATCTGCAACATTGAGATTATGCAAGTTTAGCGGCTATAGCTGACATTTGTCATCATGAGCGCCAGCGAAGGATCTGTGCGATTTAGCGCTCTGGGTCAAAACAGTTTCGCATAGGCTGCACATACAAGTGAACTAAAAAATGGATCACAACAAACATATAAGCTTACCAATATGATTTTAAGCAGGGTGTTATAGTTTTAACCCCTGCTTTTTGACATTTGTCATCTTGGAGATGACAAATGTCATGGTCTTTTGGTGACATAGTTCAGCTGATTCTTATCTTAACCAATTCTATAATATCATTATAAGACATCAATCTGGCCTGTTGATGATATTTAATCTCATGAGAGCAAAAAGCCCTATTTAATTTTGAAAAATAAGGAGGTCATTACTAATGTCTAATAAAAAGATAATAGCACTTTTGCTGGTGGTAGCATTTGCGTTTTCTGTCGCCGCCTGCGGAACTTCTACAAAACCTGTTTCAACTCCCGATGGTGGAAATGCATCAAGTTCAGACTCTGCACAACCATCTGAACCTGCTAAGAAAGCCAGAAAGTTTGGTGCTACATACATGACCATGAACAATCCTTTTTTCGGAGCGCTAAATGATGGTATCAAATCAGTAGTAGAAGCAAACGGTGATTCTGTTGTAACTCTTGATCCTAACCTCGACCAAGCGAAACAGATTAGCCAGATTGAAGATTTAATTGCTCAGAAGGTTGACGCAATTTTCGTAAACCCTGTTGACTGGAAGGGAATTAAGCCTGCTTTGGAAGCAGCCCAAAAGGCCGGTATTCCTATTATTAATGTAGACGCTCCCGTTTATGACGAAGATTTGGTTGCTACCATTATTGCATCTGATAACTATAGTGCAGGAAAACTTGTTTTTGAAGATGCGGTAAAAAGACTTCCAAACGGCGGTAATGTAGTATTGCTTGAGCATCCCACCGCGAAATCAGCTATAGACAGAACCCAGGCTTTTAAGGATGCAATTAAGGATAAACCTGAATGGGTAATCGTTGCAAATCAAACATCAGACGGACAGCTAGAAAAAGCTATGCCCGTTATGGAAAATATTCTTCAGGCACACAAAGATATTGACTTAGTATATGGACTGAACGATCCTACTGCAATGGGTGCATTTGCTGCACTTCAAGCAGCAAATAGAGATGAGGGAGTTCTGATATACGGAGTTGACGGTGCACCAGATGCAAAGAAGGCTATCAAAGAAGGCAATATGACAGCTACTGCAGCTCAATCTCCAAAAGGAATCGGCGTTACTGCTGCTGAAACGGCATACAAGATTCTCAATGGTGAGCAGGTTGAAAAGTTAATACTGGTTCCCGTTACCCTTATTGATGCTTCAAATGTAGACGAATTTGGACTAGATGGATGGCAATAAATCCTTATACATATTGAGAGTAGCTTAAGCGTTAGGGCTGTCTTAAAAATATGAGATGTGTCATTCTGATGCCATAATATGGCTGAAGAATTATTGCTCAGGATGACCACCAGTTTTGAGCAGCCCTAACTTTAACAAAATTTTGCTTTGACATAAAAGAAAGGTAATGAATGTATATGGATAATGTAATTTTGGAAATGAAGGATATCCATAAAAGCTTTCCGGGTGTATATGCACTTAACGGTGTAAATTTAGATTTGATACAAGGAGAGGTTCATGCCTTGCTGGGAGAGAACGGGGCGGGCAAATCGACGCTTATTAAAGTTCTGGCGGGTATTCATTCTGTGGACAAAGGAGAAGTATTTATAAACGGCGCAAAGTGCCGGATAGATAATGTTCAGGATTCCCAAAAGCATGGTATCAGTGTTATACATCAGGAGCTTTGTTTGGTTCCTAATATGACGGTAACAGAAAACATATTTCTTGGCAGAGAAATATATAAAGCAGGATTTTTAGATAAAAGAAGCATGCATATTAAAGCCCAAAATCTCTTTGATTCACTTCAATTAAACATAAAAGTTGATGTTAAAGTATCAAGTCTGAGTGTAGCTCAGCAGCAAATGGTGGAAATAGCAAAGGCATTATTAGTGGATTCGGCAATTATAGTTATGGACGAACCTACATCATCATTAACTGAAAAAGAAGTCGAGATGCTTTTTAAAACAATAAGAGAATTAAAAGCTAAAAACATTTCGGTTATTTATATTTCTCATAAATTAGAAGAACTATTTCAGATTACCGACAGGGTGACTGTTCTAAGAGATGGAAAGTATATTGGTACTAAAATAACAAAGAACACCACTAAAGATGAATTGATTTCAATGATGGTAGGCCGTGAATTAACTGAGTATTATACAAAAAGCAAGCATGACTTTGGTGATGTAATCCTTAAAGTTGAGAATCTTTCAAAAGCAAATGTATTGGATAATATAAGCTTTAACCTTAGAAAAGGGGAAATCCTAGGAATTTCAGGGTTGGTAGGAGCAGGAAGAACCGAACTTGCAAGGGCTATTTTTGGCATTGACAGGTTTGATTCCGGGACTGTAACCCTGGAAGGTAAAGTGATGAAGATTAAGTCGCCAAAAGAGGCAATGGATTCTGGTATTGCTCTTGTACCTGAAAATCGAAAAGAGCAGGGAATGTTTTCTATCAAAAGTGTTAGTTATAATATTACCCTTCTTGTATTAGATAAATTTATTAAGATGGCAAAAGTCCACAATAATCTAGAAGAACAGATTACTGACGAGTATGTTCAGAAATTATCTATAAAAACCCCTTCAAATGAACAGCCTGTCGGAAACTTAAGCGGAGGAAACCAGCAGAAAACAGTTATAGCAAAATGGCTTGCAACAATGCCAAAGGTCTTGATTCTTGACGAACCAACCAGAGGCGTAGATGTAGGGGCTAAGGCTGAAATATATTCTATTATGAGTATGCTGGCAGAGCAGGGCGTTGGAATTATTATGATTTCATCCGAACTTCCTGAGATTATCAATATGAGTGACAGGGTTTTGGTTATGAATAAGGGAAGAATAACAGGAATTTTAGAAAGGGAAGAACTAAGCCAAGAGAGAATAATGCAATATGCAACAGGAGGTATAAAAGATGAGCACTAAGGTTGAAAAAATCTGTTCAAATGACTTGAGATATAGAAATGGAGTTTTAAATAGTGTTTACATATATTTTAAAGAGAATCTTGGGATACTGATTGGCCTATTGTCAATGTGTATAATACTTAGCGTGCTTTCTCCGGCATTTGCTACAACCGAAAATATTCTTAATGTATTAAGGCAGGTATCAACCAATGCAAACTTGGCATTTGGCATGACATTTGCCATTATTATTACCGGAATTGATTTATCTGTTGGATCAATTCTTGCAGTTTCAGGGACTGTAGCAGCAGGTCTTATTGCAAGAAATGGATTACCCCTTTGGATGGCTGTAACAGTTGGTATCCTTGTGGGTACATTCTTAGGGTTTATTAATGGTTTTATCGTGGCTCGTACCGGTATGCCTTACTTTATTGCAACACTTGCTATGATGCAGATAGCCAGAGGAGCGGCATACATTTATACTAACGGTATGCCCATAAGAACCGATAGCCCTGCGTTTACCGCTTTGGGTAATGGTTATTTAGGCCCGGTTCCTCTTCCAATAATATATTCAACAGTTTTTCTTATCGGAACGTCTATACTTTTAAACAAAACAAAGTTTGGAAGACATGTTTATGCCGTTGGAGGAAACAGAGATGCTGCAATTTTTTCTGGTATAAATATTAAAAAAATTGAGATTTTGGTGTTTACCTTAATAGGCTTTTTATGCGGAGTGAGCGGTGTAGTTCTTTGTGCGAGGATGTCATCGGGACAGCCAACGGTGGGTGTCGGATTTGAACTTGATGCCATTGCTGCGGTAATCTTGGGAGGAACAAGTTTTGCTGGTGGTATAGGTAAAATTGGCGGGACGATGATTGGCGTTCTGGTAATTGGCGTTTTGAATAATGGGCTAAACCTTTTAAATATTAATTCATTCTGGCAATTGGTGGCTAAAGGTCTAGTTATCTTGCTTGCAGTATATGTAGATATTCTGAAGAAAAAGAAAAAGAAATAGATACTTCCTCCTTGAATCAAGACTTAGCCCTATACTTATTAAACTATTGAGCTAAGTCTTGATTTACCCCCCTAAATTCGACAGTACGTTTTGCATATCGGCTGGTATCGGAGCTGAAAGTTCAATTCTTTTCTCGCTTAATGGATGATTAAAGGCTAGAGCATGTGAATGAAGAGCTTGTCTTCCTATACGATTGGTTTTAATATCCGAATAGAGCCAATCTCCGAGAAGGGGATGCCCCATAGCTTTTGCATGAACACGTATTTGATGGGTTCTGCCGGTTTCAAGTATGAATTGAACCAAGCTAAGATCGTTATGATGCTCTATAGTTTTATATCTTGTTATTGATGGGGCGCCGGCAGGATCAATGACTCTCTCAATAATACTTTTGCTCTTGCGCGCTATAGGTAGGTTAATTATGCCTTCCAAAGGGTTAAAAACTCCATGAACAATTCCTAAATATGATTTGAAAACACGGTTTTCTTTCATCTGCTTTATTATATTGTCCTGGACATAGGAGTTTTTTGCGAATAATACAATCCCGGAGGTATCTCTGTCCAGCCTGTTTATTGGACGCACCTTTATTGATAGCCCTTGACCAATAAAATGTGACAAAACTTGATGAGCCAAAGTTCCTGTAGGATGTCCGGCAGTTGGATGAACCGGCATGCCCGGTTCTTTATTAACAGCAAGTAAGCAATCGTCTTCAAATATAATTGACAGCTCTGAGGGTTCAGGCTGCATATATACTTCTTCATTAAAATCGATTACGACACTTACCAGATCACCCTTTTGAACCAAATCCACTGTGCGTATTGGTTTGCCATTTAATAAAAGGCCGTTGCTAGCTTTAAGCTTTTTAATTAAGCGGCTTGAAAGTTTCATTTCATTTTTTAGGATGCTCAAAACCTTTTTATTGGCATATTGCTCGGTCACATTAAAGTCAATTTTCATAAGCCGCCCCTTTTGACAGAAAAAAATAAACATCGTATTTCGATAATGTGTTTATACCATTATAATAGATATATAAATCATTATAGCTTGTTTTACAAGGAGAGTACAAATGTTTATCGGAGTTTTAAGTGTTAGATTATATTTAAGCGAACCCCAGTCATTGAAGGATAAAAGACGTATAGTAAAAAGTTTAATAGAGAAGCTTAAAAATAAGTTCAATGTAGCTGTTGCCGAAACTGGGGATTTAGATTCATGGAATAATTCCCGCCTAGGTATAGTCTGTGCATCAAATGAAGCGGCTCATGCCGACAGCATGCTTGCAACAGTCGTAAACTTTATAGAAAGCCGGGGAACAGCTGACATTACATCTATACAGACTGAGATTATACCTTATTCATGAAGTAATTATTTGCTATGTATTTACTCATTAGACTTATCAATATTGATATGGTGCGATAAAAGCCGATGCAAACCTTTGTACGGCGCAATCAATATTAAATTTAGTTTGCACAAAGATAATATATCTTTATTTCTAGCTGGGTGTTATGATAATATGAAGATTCAAACTGATTATGTATAAGGAATGGTTCTTTGCTGTTTGCTTTGAGCCTGACTTTTAATTTTTGCATTAGGGAGTATATATGAAGTTAAATATAGCAAAGACATTTACCATTAGTCTTGCATTTTTTACCATTAGTCTTGCATGGACAATTTACAACACCTTTGTTCCTGTATTCCTCATAGGAAACGAACATATTGCCGGGCTTATTAAGAGTTCTACCGTACTTGGTGTTATTATGACATTAGATAACTTTTTTGGTTTGATATTTCAACCTTTTTTTGGCACATTAAGCGACAAGACTCATACAAAGTTCGGCAGGAGAATGCCTTTTATAATTGTGGGGATACCATTAGCGGCTTTGTTTTTTGCAATAATACCTTTTTACAATGAACTGGGAAGCCTGTTCCCGTTTGATATACGTTTGATAATTCTTATGATATCAGTAATCGGAATGAACTTTTTTATGAGTGTGTACAGAGCGCCTGCGACAGCTTTAATGCCTGATGCAACACCCCCGCAATTCAGAAGCCGGGCAAACGGTATAATAACAGCAATGGGTGGTTTAGGAACAATTATTGCTTTTTCTTTGGGTGGTAAGCTATTTAACATTAATTACAGATATCCTTTCATAATTGGCGGAGCTATCATGATAGCGGCGCTGATTGTTTTATTTACCTTCCATAAGGAGCCGGAAGAACCCTATTATGCTGATGATGAGCAAGACACAAAAGTAGTCGACACAGGATTTCTTTTTGGAAAGAATGGGCAAAAACCGGCTATTTCAAGAACACCATCATTATTATATATGCTTCTTACTGTTTTCTTTTGGTACTGCGGGTTTGAATGTATAAATGCTTTTTTTACGCTCTACTGTCAGGAGAAGTTCAACATACTTCCGGGTGATGCTACACAAATGCTCGCGCCAATGGCTGTAATTTTCATGCTTTGCGCATTCCCGGCAGGATATGTAGGGGGGAAGATAGGGAGAAAAAAATCAATGCTAATTGGTAACGCAGTTATTGTGCTTGCTTTTGTAATTATCTTTTTGCTTAAAGAACGAACATTTCTTTCGGTACTTTTAGGAATAAGCGGTATGGGATGGTCCCTAATGACTACAAATGCCTATCCAGCAGTGGCAGAAATGGCTCCCCGAGGGCATACCGGATTATATACGGGATATTACTATGTTTTTACCTTTGCCGCAAGTATCGTAAGTCCTATACTGTACGGATTAACCGTGGACATATTTAGAAGCCAGGCTTATTTATTCGTTTTTGGCAGTATTATGTTTATTTTAGGGCTATTGTTTTTATCAAAGGTTAATAAGCAAAGTATATACCACGTTATACAAAAAATGTGATATAAATAATGAAGTAATAGTAGTCAATAAACAATCAAGTTTCCATAAGCTCTTGCATATGGTTAATAAGAGCTAAAATGTGGAAAGTGTACTGGATATGTTTAAGGAATTATTATCACAAAATTGGCTGGTAATACTTATTTTAGTTAGCGTTGCAGCATATATTGTTTACTTGTCTATAACCAAGCAATGGACGAAAGTTCGAGAGTTTGCATATCAAGTGATGTTATTAGCAGAAAGAACATTTGTGGATCAGGACGGCAAAATGAAATTTGATTTTGTTGTCAGAATGGTATATAAGTATTTGCCCTCGTGGATAAAAATCTTCTTTTCCGAAGAGCAATTACGAAGATTAATTCAAGAATGGTATGATATTGCCAAAGACTTTTTAGATGATGGAATTGTTAATGATTCACAGACACATTGAAATTGTAATCAAAGCTTGTACATGTTAGAATGACTATATTAACATACATAATTAACATACATAACAGGTGAAAAAAATGAAATTTGATGAAGTGACTAGCTTGGGGTACAATTGTGAAGTTGGTTTTAGAATTCAAGATTATTTTGGATTGATGGATTCATATCCTTATTCTTGGGCGTATTGTCTGGATAGAAAATTGTTTTTAGAAAGCCTTGATAATCTGGATGATATATTAACTGGAGATATTACATTAATGCCTAGTGGAATGTTTAGGTGTGAGAAGTATCAAATTTCTTTTCATGCATCAAAAGAAAAGGATGCACTATTTGTTGATGGAAAACCCAATGAAGAAGTAGTAAGACTTGAATTAGCTAGCTTAAAGAAGAAAATAAAACACTTAGTTGAAAAGTTCTATTCTTTGTTTCAAAGTGATAAGAAATCATTATTTGTTATTAAGGTCAAACATAGCGAATCTGATGAAAATATAAAGTTTGTAAAAGACTTGTTTAAAAAAATTGATGAATATTATAAGTCGAAAAATTTTGTATTATTGGTTGTGTTTGAAGAAAAATATATTTCAAATGAATTATTATCACTCGAGTCAGATCGTTTAAAAATAAGAGGGGTAAAAGAATTTGCTGACGATAAACACACGGATACAACCGGTGATTTAGAAGGTTGGAAGAAGATATTTAGTGAACTTTGACCTGAAACAGCTTTGTTTCTTCATAATCTGACTGATCGGGAACCCATACAGTATTCTATTACTGTAAAAACAGGATATAACCCTTCTAGGCTAAAAGCCGACGGAATTAAAGTATATACTATTTAAAAAAGAGCTATATAATCTTGGCTTAGCAGAAGTCAAAACACCATTTAATCATACTGTCCGCACATTTAACGTGGAGCAATACAATTTTTGATATCATTCGTAGTAGAAATACGATTGAATTTCAGTCTTTTCAAGATTCCTTAAAGCAATATACAAAGAGAAAAGAAAAAAATCTGAGATTATTGATGCAGTACGCACAGCAATTCCGTTAGATAAAATTTTAAATCAATATTTGGGGGTGCTCCTTTAATGATAAGAACATCTCGACAATTAAAAGATTTAATACGAAATCTATCAAAAAATAATATATCCGACGCACAAGTCCTAATGCGAAATTATTTGATGGAGCGGCTGTTAACAGGATAAATCATAAATGCTATATTCGTATTACCAATCTCCACATGTAGTTTAGCGATAATGGAGTAAAAGTGTGTTCGGGTGTACTTATAGGGTTTATCATCTTAAATCCCAAAGCAAAAGGATTTGAAAACTCAAATCCTTTTGTTATAGGTGGTCGGAGTGAGAAGACTTGAACTTCCGGCCTCTTGGTCCCGAACCAAGCGCGCTACCAACTGCGCTACACCCCGACGAACAAAGATTATTATAAATCAATTTTCTATAAAACACAAGTATAGAAGAACGTTATTTTCGCGGCAAGTCGCCGCTCACCGTTATAGCCATATTTTTTGCGTAGTGTTATTTAGATGAGGATTATTTATGGCTATTATATAGTTCTCTTCATTTATTTAATTTGATTATTAGTTTTTTATTTTAGTCAGGACAGACAAACCTTAATGTGCTTGTAAATTACCGGAGAAAAAGCTAAAATTGTTTTAATAAGAGAGGAAGATAATTGAAGATGAAAATTTGCAATAAAGAATATGAGGATAAATTGAAACAGTATATTGATAGAAACGGTGTTTCGGCAAAGCATTATATATTTGATGAAACATGCCACTCCGTGCAGGAAGCAGCCTCAGCGGCAAATGCTTCTCCTGAAAAGTTTATAAAGAGTATATGTATGTTAAAACCTGATGGTGAACTTGTAGTTGCTATTGTAAAAGGAGAAGACAGAGCAAGCACATCCAGAGTAGCCAAAGCACTAGGTGTTGATGAAGCAAAAATAGCATCACCCGAAGAAATACTGGAGAAAACAGGCTATATATGCGGGGGCGTGCCAGCTTTTGGCTATGATGCAGTGTATTTGATTGATCCTAAAGTAATGGATATGGACATGATTTTTACTGGAGGTGGGTCACCCTATTCGCTTTTGGAGATATCCGCAAAGGAGATGTATCGGCTGAATAATGGGCAAGTGGTAAGGATAAGAAGATAAATATTTCTATGCTTCAGTAGAGCAATAACTCAAACTGAAGCATAAAAAATCTATTTATTAAAAAAACTTTTCTTTAGCACTAATATGGGGCTTCAAAAAGATTTTATGTACATATTAATATTTTCTAAAAAGTCCTATAACCTTACCTAAAATATTTAGCTCATTTACTATAATAGGCTCATAATCAGGATTTTCGGGCTGAAGACGATAGTATCCTTTTTCTTTGTAAAAGGTTTTCACAGTTGCTTCATCCTCGATTAGAGCCACAACCATGTCACCGTTATTTGCAGTACTTTGCTGCTTAACTAGAATATAATCACCTTCTAAAATACCGGCATTTATCATGCTGTCACCTTTTACTTTAAGCATGAAAGTAGTCGAGTTTTCTAAATATCGAACAGGTATTGGAAAAGTCTCTTCGATATTTTCAACGGCAAGTATAGGGGCACCAGCAGTTATTTTACCTATAACGGGTATATTATCTATTTCCTGATTAGCCACATAACCTTCGAGATTTTTCCCTGATTCATCAAGAACTTTAAGTGCTCTGGGCTTCGTAGCATCTTTAATTATTAAGCCTTCTTCCTCAAGCTTCTTAAGGTAAGCATGTACTGTTGAGGTTGATCTGAATCCAACTGCCTGGCAAATCTCTCGAACTGATGGGGGAAAGCCCTTTTCTACAAGGTAACGATTAACAAAGTCAAGTATCTTTTTTTGCTTATCAAGATTGCGATGTCTCATCTCAACATCCTCCGTGTGATTACTTTACTTCCTAATTTCAATTAAGAAAAAAGCACTTTATAAAATAATTATATCTTTATGAATAATAATTGTCAAACAAATGTTCGATATTACTTGACAGGAGAACACCTGTTCGCTATAATTATTATAAGAGAACAAACGTTCTGGAGGTAGGTAATATGAAAAAAAGATATAGATTAAAAAATAAAAGACGTTTTGCCGCATTTTTAGTGATTTTTATTTCGATTTCTGTTTTTACCGGAATGATTGTTAGTGCTGGTGCTTCCTCACGTGTTAAGGATGAACACGAAATTATAAAAGTAAAAAGCGGTGATTCGCTTTGGGAAATAGCACTGGCTAATTCTGATAATAAGGATATTAGAGAGTATATTTATGATATTAAAGAGCTAAACCACCTTGATTCAGATGTAATTTATGCGGGGCAAATACTTATGCTTCCATAGATTCATTATATATGGCAAATATATATGATATATTATAGCGCAATATGTTTTTATACTGCTGCCTGTGGTAGAATTATAATATATAGAAAAACGAGGTGAGGGTATGCAGGTAAAACAGGTATCGGTTTTTTTAGAAAACAAATCCGGAAGATTAGCCGAGGTAACAAGGGTTTTAGGTAGCAGGAATATTGATATTAATGCATTATCTATTGCAGATACAACGGAATTTGGTATATTAAGACTTATAGTCAATAATCCGGACACTGCTGTTGAAGTATTAAAAGAGCATGGTTTTACAGTGGGAATAACAGAAGTTATAGCCATTTGTGTAGATAATAAACCCGGAGGGCTTTCAATTGCTTTAAATCACCTTGAAGAGAATAATATCGGAATTGAATACATGTATTCTTATATAGGCAATACAGGGGACGGTAAGGCTATAATAATTATCAGAGTTGAAGAAACCCAAAAAGCTGTCGACGTCTTAAAGGGCAATAAAGTGGATATTATGCCTATTGATAAAATATACTGTCTATAAACAATAAAATATACTTTTACAAAGAAGAAGCGGCGCAAGACCATATATGGCCATGTGCCGCATTGTCATGGACTAAAAGAATTATTAATTTAAATTCTATAAAGATCTTGGTTATTTATGCTTCATCTGTTGGTAATAAGGAATTATAAGGTTATAAAAAATCTTGTTATGCTATTTGGTGCAACGTTTATTTACAGCTAGGATGAAAGGAGAAAGTTGACTTAGCATACATCTCGCAGGCAACTTAAAAAGAAGGATGCGCAAGATTCCTATAGAATATGTCATACCAGGGCAAATATTGCATAAGCCTATATTTGATTTTTTAGGAAATACCGTAATAGAAAAGAATACGGTGCTAGACGAGAACACTATTCTTAAACTCAAGAAATTGGGCATCAGTACTGTTCATATATTGGACAGGTACTCGCATCAAGAGTTGCGAGATATCATTAAGCCTAAACTGGTGAAGAGATTCAAAGACACCGATTCAAAACTTATTAATATATCAACTAACAAAGAAATCGCTACTGATAAAACAGGATATCGAAAATCTATACACCAATGTATAGAAAACTATGAGTCATTTATAAACGAAATAATAGATGACTCAATTCATAATATTGACATCATAAATAATTTGATGACTGTATCTGCTTATGACGACAGCACTTTTATTCATAGTATTAATGTTATGCTTTTATCATTGGTTGTAGCAAATAGGCTTGATCTTAGTAAGTCAGAAATAAAGAAGATAGCCTTAAGCTGCTTATTGCATGATATCGGAAAAGTATATATTCCATTGAGTATTATAAATAAAACAGAAAAGCTCGAGGTTGAAGAATTTAATATTATTAAGAGCCATCCTCTTAAAGGCTATGAATTTTTAAGAGATTGTACAAATCTAGGCCCAACTGAAAGAATTGCATGCTTAACCCACCATGAAAAATGGGATGGAACAGGTTATCCTTTTAATAAAAGAGGAGAAGAAATACCCTTATACGGCCGTATATGCTGCTTGTGCGACGTCTTTGATGCATTAACCTCTGACAGAGCTTATCGAAGGGGCGTCAAGCCTAATGAAGCCATGGAATACATTATGGGTAACGGTAACATTCTTTTTGACTATGAATTAGTTAAAATATTCACAGAAGCTGTTAACATTTACCCAATTGGTACCATGGTTCTTTTATCCAATGGATTTGAAGGAATAGTCGAAAGTTTAGGTGAGTATAATATGCGGCCAGCCATAACCATTTACTATGAAAACGGAGAAAAAGTAAAACCATATACATTGGATCTTCAAACATCACTAAATATAGTGATAAAAGATATTATTTATAAATTCTCCAGTGAAGAATAAATGTCTATGGCACCGCAGCGCTATCTTAGATAGCTTGAATGGTGATTTCCAATGGCTAGTCTTCAGATAAAATATCGCGGAGGGCAAGCCCTTTATTTCTATCCAAAGCCCACTGTATGGACCATTCATTTTCAAACAGCAACACAAAGTTGTCATGATTATCTTTAACTATCATAGTTGTTGATGTAATGTTCAAATCATTGGGTTTACCCGAAATTTCTGCAATCCAGCGAGCATGTCGATGATTTAGGTATGTCAATTTTATGTCAACGCCATATTCATTCTTTAGTCTATATTCTAAAACTTCAAATTGCAAAACGCCCACAGCGCCGATAATAAACTCCTCGACTCCGATGTCTGGCTGTTTATATACCTGTATAGCACCTTCCTCTGACAACTGAGTTATTCCCTTTAAAAACTGTTTTCTCTTCATTGTATCCTTAGCGGCTACTCTGGCAAAGTGTTCAGCGGGGAAGGCGGGTATTCCTTTGAATGTAAGATTGCTATTCGTGCTTAAAGCATCACCTATGCTAAATATTCCGGGATCAAAAAGCCCCACAATGTCCCCGGGATAAGCAGAATCAATTACTTCCCGATCCTGCGCCATAAAATGCTGTGGCTGAGCAAGACGAATGGGTTTACCGGTTTTACTGTGAATAACCTGCATGCCCCGTTCAAAAACACCTGAGCATACACGCATAAACGCTAATCTATCTCTATGGTTAGGGTTCATATTTGCTTGTATCTTAAAAATAAAACCAGTGAAATCATCTTTTAAAGGATCAATAATTTTGTCCCCAAATACTTGATCTCCGGGTGGAGGTGACATATTTAAGAATTCTTCCAAGAATAGCTCTACACCAAAATTGGTCATTGCACTACCAAAAAAGATTGGTGTTAATTCTCCTTTTAATACCTTTTTTAGATCAAAGCTATCACCGGCAATATCCAAAAGTTCAATATCATCAACTAGCTTGGAGTAGTAGGGTTCTCCTAAAAGCTCCTTGAAAATAGGGTCATCAACACTACCTTTATTTGAATTAATAATTGTCTGGCCATGTTTTTTATCATTGGTAAAAAGTGCGATTTGCCGAAGTACTCTGTTGTATACTCCTTTAAAATCACCATCTGTACCTATGGGCCAATTCATTGGATAAGAACGTATACCAAGAACATCTTCAAGTTCCTGCATCAAACTAAATGTATCTTTACTTGCTCTGTCCATTTTATTAATGAAAGTAAAGATTGGTATTCCCCTCATCTTACAGACTTGAAACAGTTTTATTGTCTGTGCTTCAACACCTTTTGCTCCATCAATGAGCATTACGGCGCTATCTGCGGCAACCAGTGTTCTATATGTGTCTTCACTAAAATCCTGGTGACCAGGAGTGTCTAGTATATTTATGCAGAAATTTTTATATTCAAACTGCATAACGCTGGAGGTTACAGAGATACCACGCTGCTTTTCTATTTCCATCCAGTCTGAAACAGCGTGACGGGATGCCTTTCTAGCCTTGACTGACCCTGCCATATGAATGGCTCCACCGTATAGCAAGAGCTTTTCTGTCAATGTGGTTTTTCCTGCGTCAGGGTGCGATATAATTGCAAAAGTTCTTCTACGTTCAATTTCATTATTTAATGCGTCTTTTCCTTTGCTCACTGTTGTTCCCCATTCCAAATAATTTAGAAATACAGAATATATAATATGGTTTTTGAAACCTTTAGTCAAGGAATATAGTTGAAAAAGGTATTCATCGATATTAATTCATGATATATTGAATATAATTACAAAAAAATAAGGGGTAATACTATGGATATAAAGTTACTTGCAAAAAATGCGAAGAAGGCTTCAATAGCGTTTTCAGGTATATCAACGCAAAAAAAGAACGATGCTCTTATGAAGATAGCAGAAACGTTGTATTTAAATAAAGATAGAATTATTAAAGCAAATGCAGAAGATATAGAACGAAGTACAGCTGAGAATCTTCCCATGCCGCTTATTAAAAGGCTTCGCTTTGATGAGGATAAAATAAACGGTGTTATAGACGGTATAAAAAGTCTAATAGGTCTTGAAGACCCTGTTGGTAAAACTCTTTTATCTACCGAGCTGGATCAAGGTCTTGAACTTTCCAGAGTAAGCTGCCCCATAGGTTTGATAGGAATCATTTTTGAGTCTCGTCCAGATGCACTGGTTCAGATTTCTACACTTTGTCTGAAAAGTGGTAACGCAGTTATGCTCAAAGGTGGGAGAGAGGCCCTTTTGACCAATAGATGTCTATATGAAACCATAGCCTCGGCAACGCAAGAAGCGGGACTTCCTGATAATTGGATAAATCTCCTTGAGAATAGGGATGAGGTTTCGGAAATGCTTAAGCTAGATGATTACGTGGATCTTATTATTCCCAGAGGTTCTAATGAGTTTGTTCGATATATAATGGATAACTCCCGAATTCCGGTACTTGGTCATGCAGATGGAATATGTCATTGCTATATAGATAAAGGGGCGGATATTCAAAAGGCTATAAATATTGCCGTTGATTCTAAAACTCAATATGTGGCTGTTTGTAATGCATTGGAAACTTTATTAGTCCATAAAGACATTGCCGTAGATGTTTTGCCTTCTCTTAAAGACGCACTAATAAAGAAGAATGTCGAAATTAGAGGGTGTGAAGAAACTAGAAAAATAGTTGATTGTATTCCCGCCACAGAAGAGGACTGGAAAACCGAGTATTTGGATTATATTTTGTCAATTAAAGTTGTAGAAAGCATCGATGAAGCCATTGAACATATAAACACCTATGGTTCAGGTCACACCGATACAATAGTATCAAAGGATAAAGAGAGTATTGAAAAATTTCTTGAATATGTTGATTCGGGTGATGTATTTGCAAATTGCTCTACACGGTTTAGCGACGGCTTTAAATATGGATTTGGAGCAGAAGTAGGAATCAGCACCAATAAAATACATGCAAGAGGGCCAGTAGGTCTGGAGGGGCTTGTGACATATAAGTACAAGCTAATCGGAGATGGGCATATTGTTGCTGATTACGCCGAAAACAGGAAGAAATTTACTCATAGGCACCTAGGGTGAAAGCGGCCTTAATACTACTATGGAACTTTTAGTCGATATCATGCGTGCCGCTCAGGAATTTCATCCGGAAATGATTCGCGGCCGCACACTTGATAACTTAAAAAAGCGGGTGCAAGGTTTCTCAATGAGATAAGCCGCCCGCTTCAGAGAGTTGCTGCCGCATAATAACTATCCGGGTTCGCGCAGTTTGTCGCCCTATATGTTAATAATAAATCTTTCTCCTCGCCTTGAAATTGGTTTAACTTTATTAAAAGAAGAGTTTTCACCAGATATTGTTTTAATGCGTTCCATAATTGTATAGTCATCGCCAAAATGCATCGGGAAAGCGATTTTAACATCAACTTCATTCAAAAACCATGACATTCCCATTAATTCAGCGCTTTCCTGCCTAGGGTCTGCGGTAAGAAAGGCAATATCAACAGGGTGATTTTTAATTAAAGAAACTTCCCGTTTGAATCGAGCCGCCATATCATTATTCCATGCTTTGGTCTCTTCGTTCCAATGCCACCAATTAAGGTCACCGGCATGATAAATATTTATACCGTCAACACTTATCAATAAGGCAATACCTTCATCAGTGGATTTAAAAGTGTGAATTCTGGGATTATCTTCCTGATAAATCTCATTAGGCTTAAGAATCCTCGTCCATTCCCGATGGTTTTTCTTCGGAATATCATATGAAAGAAAGTAGCGGGCATTAGGAAGGTGTTCCTTCCAAGAAAGTATAATGGGATTGAAATGGTCGGGATGCCTGTGGGAAGCAAAAACAAATACTTCTTTGCTCTTGATTTCCGAAGTTTCTATCACTCCTGACGACAGGGAGCGTACGTGGTTCTCGCCCTCGTCTAAATAGTAATCGAATATTAAAATTTTGTTTCCAATACCAACAGCGAAACCGCTATGGCCAAGATACCAGACTTCAATCTTCTTTTGCACAGTATTATCTCCTTTAAAAGCGCATAAAATTAAGCGGTTTTATAATTAAATAATTTATTTCAAACCAAAAGAAAGCAGCTATAGCAATGGTAATAATAATACAGAAAATTATATCAAAAAGGTCACGCTTTTTAATGGCATAAATAATTATTCCGAGATGATATACAAAACCTACTATGCCTATGTATGATGCGAAGTTTATTATAGGGCTAACAATGAATATCTCATATGCATGAAAAAGCCCGGAAAGAAAGGGTATGTCTGTTAGTAAAGCAATTGCATACAGTATTGCAGGTACAATAATATCAAAATAAATGAGAAGCTTCCATCCTTTATCGAATTTAAAATTTTTCAGCATATCATAAACCTCACTTATCTGTATTAGAAGCCCCACCCATATACTTCATAACGCTTTTAGCATTATCAGTGGCTTGGATTGTTCCGTCCTTCATTATCCAAATAGCTTCAACACCAATGCTCTCCGCAAGTTTTTTGCCTTCCTCAAAGGGAGTTAAAAATATTGTGGTGGACATAAAATCGGCAACACCCGAATCTTTTGCTACTATTGAAACTGCTCTAAAATACTCCGCAGGCATCAGCGTTGTGGGATCTATTAAATGATGATACATTTTTCCGTCTACTTCATACTGTCTTTGATAATCGCCGCTCGTTACAAGAGATTGATCATTTATATATAGTATGTCAAGTGAGGGTTCGCTGGGATTATTGGGATTGCCGTCAGGATCCTGAATACCGATACCCCATTTGTTTCTTGAGACGTCCTTTGGTTGACCGACAGTCCTAACATTACCTCCAGAGCTGATAATAAAACTTGTATAACCTTGTTCCGTCAGTTCATTTACTACTATCTCGGTTGCGAATCCTTTAGCAACAGCACCTACATCGAGGCGCATGTTTTTCTCCTCAAGATATACTGTTTTCTTATCTAAATCCACTATAACCTTGTCAATATCAGTGTAATTCATAGCATTTTGAAGCGTATCAAGTGGCGGTACTTTCGCTTCTTCGGGGTCTCCAGTTCCTTCCTCCCGATAATCGTGCCAGATTGAGAGAACTGAACCCAGCGCAATATTGCATTTTCCATTAGTTTTATTGTACCATTCTTTTGAAAAGACTATTAAATCTATAATTTCCTGCTGAACCTCAACAGGCTTAATTCCCGCATTATCATTAATTGTTTTAATATTATTGATACCTTCATAATCATTGTATATATCATAGAGCTTATTAAGCTCCATGAATCGTTCCTGACCTTTTTCAACCATAAGTTCAAATTCATCCGGACTATTGGCATAGCCCATGAATTGTATAACAGTATCAAAAGCACCGAGAAATTCATAGGAATATTTATTGTATTCCGATGTATTTTTAGCTGAGCATGCGCTAAACATTAATGCAATTATGAGAATAAGTAGCAGCTTGGGTTTTATTTTCATATCCACCTCAGTTACACATAATTAAAGAGAACCCCTCCTTAAAGAAGGGGTTCTTTAGGATTATGTACCTAATACTATTTTGCGTTTGCAACAGCCTCGGCAACAGCGGCTTGATAATCACTAATAGAAACGGAAACCTTACTCTTAAGATCAGCATCTTCAGAGGCATCCTTAATGGCTGTAATTTTATCAACTGTCTTTCCAACCATCCACTTTTCCAATTCAGCAATTTGCTCAAACCACTCTCTTGCAGATCCAGCTTTTTTCATACCATAGTCGTAACCAAGTTCGACTTTAGTTTTTTGTTCTGCATCTTTGTCTGAGGTGATTTTTCCAGTTGTATCAAAGTTTACTTTTGTCTGAGCAGTATCAATAACTACACCCAGAATCTTATTTGATGAGTCAACAGTTACTGCTGCCATAACAGTATCAACCTGTGCTAGGCCCTCAGCTTCTGCTGTTGCATCCTTTGATTTTCCAATGGAAATGTTGTGTCCGAGTCCTGTTTTAACAGATGCCGCTGCACCGCAGCCTGCCAAAAGGACTGCTACTAATGTGAGTGCCAGTACTTTCTTCATAATATCCTCCTAATATAAAAATGTATATATGCAAAGAGCGTTTTTGCGTTTTAGCCTTTACAGCCAGTTAACAATCTCACTCATAGCTTCAGTATATGGGGTATAGGGTATTTTTTCTATATAATGCATACACTTCTCTTTATAGCGGTTTTTAAGCTTCATTGTATCCTGAACACCACCCGATGTTCTGATACTATTTAATATACTATTTATATCACCATTGCCTTCAAAGAAAACATTAACTTGATTTATAAAATCAGGGTTATTCTTTACTGCCATTATTACCGGAAGGGTTGCTATACCTTCTTTTAAATCATTCAGAACAGGTTTTCCTTCTTTTGATTGGTCAGAGAGAATATCAAGTAAGTCATCTCTTATTTGAAAAGCAGCACCGAAGCTTAGACCGAATCTGCCAAACTGCCTAGAAATATCATCAGAAAGATTGGCTGTTTTTGCTCCCAATACTAAGGATGCCGAAAATAAAACTCCTGTTTTACCCAGTATACGTTTTATATAATTATACACACTGGAAACAGAATATTTACTTATATATTGTTCTACTTCGCCCTCGCAAAGAAGGGAGATTGCTCTTGCTAAAACATCAAGCTTTTCGGGTTTCAAACCTGTTTTTAATAGCAGCCTCAAAGATTTTGTAAGAAGATAATCTCCTGTATAAACCGCTAAATTGGTGTTATGCTTCTCAGCGAGGGTTATCTTTCCTCTTCGGGTTTTGGCATTGTCAATAATATCATCGTGTATTAGTGTAGCTGCATGCAGTACTTCAACAGATGCTGCGGCGGGGAATACTCTTTTTCTGTCATAGTCACCATGTAGTGCTGCTATGATAGTAAACGCAGGGCGTAATCTTTTTCCTCCTGATAGCACAGCATCTTTTGAAGCATTCATTAAAAATTTATTTCGGGAAGCCATTACTGTTTCAAGATAACTCTCAAAGGCAGCTAACTCTTCGTTAATAACAGGGAATTTGTTCCACAATGCGTTTTACCTCCTAGATAATATGTGCATATGGATATTATGGCATAGGGGAACATTAATCAAACCGATCTAAACTACCCTTGAAGAATAATCTAAATTTCTTATTTTTCCAGAAGCTTTCCCAAACATTGTTAAGGTAAGGGATAAGGTAATAATCCAAACCAAAAGCTCTGCCCGCTCCGCCCATAATGGCAATAGATGCAAATAGCATCCACCAACTCTTTTCGTAAAGACCTGTGGAGGACATAAACATTACTATTAAACTCAAGGAAATAAATGAGCCAATAAAAGTTAATGCACCGCCAAGGAGCATAAGTCCTACAAGAATCTCAAGAACAACTACGAGAACCTGGAAGAACATTGCAACACCATCATTAGCCAATACAATATTACGTAAGAACCAAGGCACCAGATTGAAATCACCAAAATGGAAGAACTCAAGTCTGGAAAAATGTTGGGCAATAATGTCTTCGCCACCGGCTATACGAGTTTCGGTTTCTATAAAGAAATTGATAATACCTGTTTTGATTCTGAAAACTTCATCAATTTTTGTTACAAAAGCTGCAGTAGGTGTGGCAGCACTTGTACCATCATTTGCCATGCCAAGGAAGGCCGCAAGTTTTGGTGAACTAAACCAGCCATCGGCAACTTTTACCAAGCCTTCATATAACCACATTCCACCTAAGAACAAACGCAGGGGAGTGAGCCACCATGCTTGTATGCGCGTTGACCAGTGCTTTTCAACCAGTATCTTTCTTTGTCTTCTCTCCAACACCTCATGATATAGGTATCTAGAAATACCCCTAAATCCAGTAATTTCCCAAAGGTAATGAATGTTGACAAGGAACTTCATTACGATTGAAAGCCAAACGGGAAGACTTTTACCCATGATTTCGGAAACGCAGAAATAATTACCTACACTAACCATTGTGCCATGGAATTTAACCGACACTTTTTTCTGCTCTTTTCCACGAATGTCGTTAAGTATATTTTCAGCAGCACCATGGGCTGTTTGAATAGCATTCTCAACCATTGCAGCGTAGGGTCTGCCGTCTTCGCCAGCCAACCCCCCAAAGTCACCAACAGCATAAACGTTTTTATATTCGGTTCTGCAGAATTCGTCAACCTTGGCTCTATTTTGCCTGTTTGCTCTTTCAATATCACATTTTTCAGCATCATCGCAAGCTTTTATCCCGGCACACCAAATGACAGTTCTGGTTTGAATCTCGCCGCCTTCATACACTAAGCTATGGTCAGTTGCTGAAGTTATTCTAGTGTCGAGCATTACTTCAACTTTAAGTTTTTTCTCCAGATATTTGTGAGCCTTAGCGGCATTTTTCTCTCCTAAAGTGTTCAGAATACGGGAGAGCATGTCTACAATAATAAGCCGGACATCTTTACGAGGAATTTTGTGTTCCTTACAAAGGGACTTGACCCAAATTCCAAGCTCACCTATCATTTCAACCCCGGTGAATCCTGCTCCGGAAACAACGAATGTCAGAAGGCGCTTTCTTTCTGTTTCGTCTTTTTCTTGGCTAGCTAAAATGAAGCACTTCTTTATATGTTCACGTATTCTTACGGCATCATCAAAACTCCAAAGAGTAAAAGCATGCTCGTCAAGACCGGGAATATCGAAGTAATTTGGAGTACTCCCCATTGCTGTAACCAAGTAATCATAATCGTAAGTTTTATTCTCAGAGGAAACTTTATTATTATGATTAGAGTGTCAAAAGACACTACCAATAAATTATATTGTTAATTGCACCTTGAAAATTTAACACAATACCTTTTTTCCAGTCCTATGATGAGTTTTGGAGCCAATTTAGGCCAATAATGAATA
>JAAYNX010000005.1 GCA_012520615.1 Clostridiaceae bacterium
TTACTGCCAGAATTATATTAATGCAAATGGTTGCCAAGGTAGTTTGTAAATAACTATTAATGATATTAAGTGATATTAGCAACTGAATAATAACGAAGGTTAATATAAGCGAAACAAGCATCTTTATCCAGTTGGTTTCAAATAATTTTTTCAACTTAAATTACACCTTCTCTCTTATGTTTTTGCCTAATAATCCGGAGGGCTTTATTATAAGGACAAGAATCAGAATAGCAAAAACAACACCGTCTCTGTACAAGGAATTGCCGTATCCTGATACCAATACTTCAACTATACCAATAAAATAACCGCCAATCATAGCACCGGGAATAATTCCTATCCCACCGAAAACAGCTGCAACAAAAGCTTTTATACCCGGCAGCATTCCCATAAGCGGGTTTATTGAATTATAATAGATTCCAACCATAATACCTGCCGCTCCCGCTAAGGCTGACCCAAGAGCAAAGGTAAAGGAGATGGTTGTATTAACATTAATACCCATCAACTCAGCCGCATCACTATCTAGAGATACAGCACGCATGGCTTTACCTATTTTCGTTTTCTTTACAATAAACTGAAGTAAAACCATTAGAATTATTGTAACAATCACAATAATTACCTGCTGCATTGTAATATTAATACTTCCCAGCTTGTAGGTTCCCGTCAAAAACTCTGGCATCTGAGGATAGGCTCTTACACCGGCTCCCGCAATAGCCATAGTAGTATATTCTATAAAGAGAGATACACCTATTGCGGTAATAAGTACAGCAATTCTAGTGGCATTTCTTAAAGGCTTATAGGCCACCTTTTCTATGACAACGCCAATAATCATGCAAAGAATCATGGATAACAATAGGGATGGTATAAAACCAAGTTTAAGTGTTGTCATGGAAAAATAGCCTACAAAAGCTCCCAGCATGTATACATCACTATGAGCAAAGTTAATTAGTTTAATAATACCATATACCATGGTATATCCAAGAGCAATCAGCGCATAGATACTCCCAAGGGATATTCCGTTAATTATCTGTTGAAATAGTTGTTCCAAATGTTTCCCCTTCCTTCAATAAGCCGGTTTTTTCTTGATTTAGGCTACATTTTGACAGGCCTAGGTTTACTTATATAAAAGCACATATAAGTGGGGACAGTGTTGACCCCACTTATATATTAATTGTACTATAATTTAATCCTATTGGGCAACCCTCTCACTTGTAGCGTGGACTCCGTTTTCAATGCCTACAACAACAACTGCTTTAACAGGGTTGTGATTTTCATCCATGCTAAAGGAACCGGTAATACCTTTAAAGTCCTTGGTAGCAGCCAATGCATCCTTAATAGCTACAGTGTCTGTGCTTCCGGCACGTTTTATACCGTCTGCTAAAAACATAGCAAGGTCATAACCTAAAGCAGCAAATTGATCGGGTTCTTTACCATGTTTTTTAGAGAAATTTTCTATAAATCCTGCAACTGAAGGATCTTTATCAAGAGATGAGAAATGGCTTGAGAAAAAGACATTGTTTAAAGCATCTGCACCGGCAAGTTCAGTTAGTTCCGGAGCGCCGAAACCGTCAGCACCGAGAATAGGGGTGTCAATTCCCTGCTCACGCGCCTGCCGGATGATAAGACCTGCTTCTTCGTAGTAGCCAGGAAGGAAGATAACGCCAAAATCTTGTCCTTTAATTTTTGTCAGGATTGCGTTAAAGTCTTTATCTCCTGCAACAAAAGCCTCAGTAGCAACAACTTCACCACCGCCTGCTTCGAAGGTTTTTGTAAAATTAGCAGCAAGACCTTTTGCATAGTCACTTGAGTTATCCATAATTACAACTGCCTTGGTTTGGTTCATATTGTTGAGAGCATAGTTTGCCATGGCGGTTCCTTGGTAACTGTCGGTGAAACAAATGCGGAAAGCATATTCCTTAACGCCCTTATCGTCTACTGTTACTTCATCTGAAGTTGCTGATCCTGAAGCAACAACAACTTTATTCTTTATAGCCTCAGGAATTGTTGCTTTAAACGCACCTGATGTTGCAGGGCCAAGTACAGCAACAACTTTGTCTTGAGTCATAAGCTTGGTAGCAAGTGTAGTTGCTTGTGACTTATCAGATTTATTGTCATATTTAACAGCTTCAATCTTTTTACCGTTTATTCCACCGGCAGCATTGATTTCCTCAATTGCAAGTTCAATACCGTCAACAGAAGCTTGCCCATAAGAAGCAACTTCACCTGTAAGTTCATAGTTAATACCAATTTTAATCACATCGTCATTTTTTGTGGAGCCGCCGCCGCAGCCTGTGATAAGTGTCATTGTTAGCACGATAAGTAGTATAATGCTTATAGTTTTTTTCATTTTTTTCTCTCCTCACTTTTATATTATATTTAGTATTTCCGATTTCGGAAATATCTTTAATGATATTAAAAAAAGCTTCGCCTCTTTAGTAAATAAAGAGACAAAACTTCATTGTTCTGCGGTACCACTCTTAATTGCCGTATATTAAACAGCCTCTCAGTGCATCATAGAAGTAAATCCATAATGCTGATTTTTTAACGGTTATCATCCGGTCAAACCTAATAAACAATTTTTACAAATTGGCTTTCAGCTTGACAGCTCCGGGGTGAGCATTCACACAATACAAACCTTACCTCTCAGCTAATGATAAGTTCTCTGTAGCTCTTCTTGTGCTATTTTCCCCATCAATGCCATTAACATATTTTTAGATAGTGTATACTTTTGCCTGCCTTTTGTCAATAGAAAAATTACCTGTTTTCAATATTATATGTCTAGGGTAGATTTATGTTTCCTTTGTGGTGGAATAAACTACACGTTATTATTAATAGCTATCATTCTTTAAAGAAAGGAATCAGGTTGGCAGGTGTTTTTCCGTTCAAATAATCAATGAGCCCCTGTACCGCAACTCTTGCCATAGCTTCACGGCACTCTACTGTAATAGAGCCTATATGTGGCAATAAAATAATATTCGGAATCTTGGTTAGGGGGTGATCCTCACTGATAGGCTCTTTTTCAAAAACGTCCAGTCCTGCACCGAATATTTGTTTGTTCTGAAGAGCTTCAATCAATGCATTTTCATCCACAACGGGGCCTCGGCCGGCGTTAATAAAAATTGCATCATTTCGCATTAAGGAAAACTCGCGCTTTCCAATCATTCCACGAGTCTCTTCGGTAAGCGGAGCGATAACAACGATGTATTCGGAATCCTTTAGCAAATCGTCCTTTGTCAAATAATTGACGCCTAGTTCTTCTTCAACCGCTTTTTTTCTGGTTCGATTAAAATAACTTACTTTCATATTAAAGCCTGCAATCACCTTACGAGCAAGTGTTTCACCAATACGGCCCATACCGATGATGCCAAGCTTTTTATGGCTCAATTCATGTCCAAAGTTCATATAAAACGGTCTGTTTTTCCATTGTCCCTGCCGTACCATATTGTCTAGTTCACAAATTCTTCTGCCGACCCCAAACATTAATGCCACTATTAAATCGGCCACTGTATCATTTAATACATCAGGGGTATTTAAACCAACAACACCATGCCTTTTCATTTCTTCTATGTCAAAGGAGTCAAAACCGACGGATAATGTACTGACAGCCTTTAACTTGGGGGCAGCATCAAGCAACCGTTTGTCGATTCTGTGTCCCAACATTAATAGGCCTTCAGCATCTCCAATCATATCAACTAATTCATTATTGCTTACTTTTTTGTCAAGATAAATCAATTCAGTTTTTTCATTTAATAAAGAAAACATTTCTTCGGAAACAGCTAATTTATTCACTGCACAAAAAACGACTGGCTTTTTCATTGTAATCCTCCTGCAATAGCTATGGTTGTCCCTTTTAAGATTAATTTGATTTTTTTTAATCAAATCAAATCAAGAAATATATATAGTATTATTTGACTATACAAAACATATCGGAATAATTCAACTGTTAATTTTGGATAAAGTTTTACAAAAGCACACCTAGTTTAATTTTTGAATTTTATTTTATATAGATATAATTGAAAAGTGTTTGTATATGTGATAGTTTTTTTATAGCGATATTAAACATAAAGACCAAGGGGGCTATTTAGTTGGTTTTTTCCAGTTTGTTTTTTCTATGTAATTTTCTCCCGCTAAGTCTGGGGTTATATTATCTTTTTAAGAACAGAACCTACAGGAATTGGTTACTTATTGTTATATCATTAATTTTTTATGCATGGGGAGAGCCGATTTGGATTTCGGTTCTTTTATTGTCTACTTTCTTTAGCTATTTTTGTGCGTTGATAGCAGAAAAAAACAGAGGTAGCTTTAAGGGTAAGATGTCGCTCGTAATTTCAGTTGTCGGTAACCTGCTGATACTGGGCTTCTTCAAATACTCAGGCTTTTTAATTGATAATATTAACGGAATAATCGGATCAAATATCCAGACGCCGGATATCGGTCTTCCAATAGGAATATCATTTTACACTTTTAAAATTGTTTCCTATTTGGTTGATGTATATAACGGCGAAACAGAGGCGCAAAAATCTCCATTTAAGCTACTGCTCTATGTATCTTTGTTTCATCAGTTGATGGCGGGTCCTATTACGCGATATAGGGATATTTCCGAGGCTATTGACAATAGGGTAGAAACGTTTAAGGATTTTAATAGCGGAGTCAGCCGGTTTATAATTGGTCTTGGAAAGAAGGTTATCTTAGCCGGAACTGCAGGAAAAGTAGTGGAATCTTTTTTGAGTACTGATTACACAAGACTCTCGTTGCTTGGTGCGTGGTTTGGAATACTGATGTTTGCTTTTCAGCTATACTTCGATTTTTCAGGCTATTCGGATATGGCCATAGGGCTTGGGAGCATGTTTGGCTTTAAGTATAAGGAGAATTTCGATTACCCGTATATATCGAAATCGGCAAGCGAGTTCTGGAGAAGATGGCATATTTCACTGGGCAGCTTTTTTAGGGATTATGTTTACATACCTTTAGGAGGAAACAGAAAGCATAGAATACGGAATTTGTTTATTGTTTGGGCACTCACAGGATTATGGCATGGAGCCAATTGGAATTTTGTTATCTGGGGGCTATATTATTTTGTGCTTCTATTGATTGAAAAAGCGTTTCTGCTTAAACTTTTTGAGAAACTCCCCGGGTTAATATCAAGACTATATTTGTGGGTTGCCGTGCTTGTTGGATGGGTGTTTTTCTATCACACCGATATAAGCCAAGCATTTAAATTTTTGGGTATTATGTTTGGGTCTGGAGCTAAAGCAATTTCCAGCCCGGAGCTCAGCATACATTTTTGGAACAATGCCGTGTTTTTGGTTATTTCTATTATAGGCTGCACCCCTTTAATAAGTGGCATTATTAAAAAAATCAAAGGGGAAGGAGACGGGGGTAAAATAATTCGATTTATTGAAGTGTATGGCAAGCCGGTTTTTAATATCGCTGTACTTATTCTTTCGGTTATTTTCCTTGTGGGTCAGTCCTACAGCCCGTTTATGTATTTTAAGTTTTAGCTTCGTAAAACTTTAGCATTCATGGAATCTTGGGAGGTACTGTTTTGAAAAAACTAAAAGTTGATACATTGTTTTTTATAATATTTATTACTCTGTTAGGCTTGGTTAATATATTTAACTCAAACAAGCCGACAATATCCAATCTTGAAAACAGGGCACTTAAAACTATGCCGCAATTTTCTATTTCAAACTTTTCTACGGGTAGCTTTCAAAGAGACTTTGAAGAGTATTATAGTGATACCTTCATTCTAAGAGACAATCTGGTGAAGGCTAGCAGGAGCATAAATAAATTGATGGCCTTTTTAGGACCTGACATCACCATTGTTAAAGCTATTGAGGATGTACAATTGCCTCCTAATACATCGGAGAATGAACAAGAAGCCGAATCTCCAACATCGGAGCCAACAGGTACAAATATGCCTCCAAATCCTGTGACCGGTACTTCACAAACAGAAGTAAACAATGCCACAGTTACTCCCTCGCCGACTCCTGAGCCTGAAAAAGATTACGGAGATGGCCCGAATGTGGGTTATTGGATGGTTGTAGATGGCAAGGCTGTTCAACTATTTAAGTTTAACAAGGAGAGCTTTGAATACTATGCCCAAGTCTTAAATAAATATAGTGAGAAGCTGGGCGATGATGTAAAAATATATTCCATGATTCCTCCCACCAACGGAGAGTTTATGCAGCTAAAGAAATACAAGGGGATAACCGATTCTCAGAACGACGCGCTTGGATTTTTGAAAACAAAGCTTAATGACAGTATTTTAACTGTTGATGTCTTTGACGCTTTAAACAAACACAAGGACGAATACATTTACTTTAGAACAGACCATCACTGGACTGCTCTGGGGGCCTATTATGCTTATAGTGAATTCATGAGCAGTAAGGGGGACACGCCTCTTTCTCTAGACAAATATGAAAAAATAGAATTAGGAGATTTCTTGGGAAGTTCCTACACCAAAACCTTGGATAAGAGTCTTGAGGAAAACCCGGACAATATAGTTGCCTATAAGCCTTTAACCAATCATGAGTTTACCACTTATAAAGGTAATGAGGGTACGGTAGCCGATATAATAGACCTTAAATACGCAGATGATATAACTAAAAAATATCTGACTTTTATTAGCTCAGGTGGGGCAACCTGGAGCAAAGTTAAGACAGATATTAAAAACGGCAAAAAAGTAATGGTTGTAAAGGACTCTTTTGGAAACATGTTAGTACCTTTCTTGGTGCCCCACTATGAAGAAATCTACGTTGTAGACTCAAGATTCTACAACAAAAGTTTAACCGGGAAAAACATTGTGGAATTTGTCAAGGATAACGGAATCAACGAGGTTATCTTCTGTATATACATGGAAGATGTAAATTGGCATAAGTTCATGAGTGGCGTTGAAAACATGTTATAACAATATTCTATTTCATAGAGTGCCCTGCAAATTATCGCTGGACCTTTTAATATCCTGCATTAAATTGTAAAGACTCTTGATACTTGCATTATTTTCTTCCGTAGTTGCCATCAATTCCTCGGTTGAAGCAGAATGCTCCTGTGCAATGCATGCAATACTTTCTGTTTCTTCATTAATCCTTAATAATTAAAATGGTGAATTCTTTGCTGCTTTTACGGATTAAAAAAATTAATATAATATATATACCATTGTTTGAAATCTATAAACATCTCAAAGCGCTAACCCCCGAATACATTTCAAAGATATTCGGGGGTTAGTTTAGGTTAATTAATCTCCTTATGATATTCCTGCAAGGATTTTACTTCATTCTTTCCTGAAGCCTCGTCTAAGCAGGCTTTTATGCCTTTGGCACTTGCGCGAGCGGCAGGCAGTGTAGTAATATATGAAACCTTGTATTTTATTGCAGCTTTTCGGATATAAGAGTCATCAAACTGCCCCTGCTTTCCTAGGGGTGTATTTACAATTAGTTGAATTTCTTTGTTCATAATTCCGTCAATTATATTAGGCCTTCCTTCGTGGAGCTTATTAATAAATTCAGCTTTGATGCCATTCTTGTTGAGAAACTTATTGGTTCCGGCAGTGGCTTTAATTTTGAATCCTAAATCAGCAAATTCTTTTGCTACGTCTAAAACAGCTGGTCGATCCCTTTCAGCAACACTTATAAGGACAGTTCCATAAGTGGGAAGCTCTATTTGCGTTGCTTCCTGCGATTTATAAAACGCAATGCCGAAAGTATCTGCTAATCCGAGCACTTCACCGGTAGACCTCATTTCGGGTCCTAGAACCGGATCTACTTCCGGGAACATATTAAATGGGAAAACGGCTTCTTTCACACCATAATGAAGTATTTTTCCTGAGGGCATTTCTGGAATCTCAGCAGTTGCTCCGGTTTCCTTTGCCATAATTAATTCTGTTGCTATTTTAGCCATGGAGACATTGCATACCTTTGAAACTAAAGGAACAGTACGGGATGCTCGAGGATTTGCTTCTAAAACATAAACCTTGTCATGAGATATGGCGTATTGCATATTCATAAGGCCAACAACTCCCAACTCCCGGGCTATTTTCTCCGTATATTCGGTGATAGTTTTTATATGTTTTTCCGGAATGCTGACTGGGGGAATGACACAAGCTGAATCACCCGAATGAATGCCTGCAAATTCTATATGCTCCATTACAGCCGGAACTAAACAACTATTGCCGTCGGTTACAGCATCTGCCTCACATTCTATGGCGTGGTCAAGAAATTTATCTATCAATACAGGTCTATCAGGGGATATATCCTCAGCAGATTCTATATAATTTCGCAGGGATGGTTCATCGTAAACAACTTCCATACCTCGTCCACCGAGTACATAGGAAGGCCTTGCCATCAACGGATAACCAATTTCCTTTGCCGCAGCTAAAGCTTCATCAATATTACATACCATTGCGGATTGGGGCATAGGGATATCAAGTTTTTCCATAATCTCACGGAACCTATCTCTGTCTTCGGCAAGATCAATAGTTTCAGGAGATGTTCCAAGTATCTTTACTCCTGCATTTTCTAAATCTTTAGCAATGTTTAGGGGCGTCTGGCCACCGAACTGGGCTATAACTCCCAATGGTTTCTCTTTATTATAAATACTTAATACATCTTCAACAGTCAAAGGTTCAAAATAGAGCTTATCCGAAGTATCATAATCGGTTGAAACAGTTTCCGGATTGCAGTTTACAATGATAGTTTCATATCCTAAATCTCTTAATGCAAAAGCTGCATGAACACAACAATAATCAAATTCTATACCCTGGCCGATCCTGTTCGGACCACCGCCTAGTATCATCACTTTTTGCCTGTTATCGGAAGGGCTTTTATCTTCGGTATTATATGAAGAATAGTAATAGGCTGAATTCTCTACTCCGCTTACTGGAACAGCATCCCAGCCTTCAACTACACCAAGCTCGATTCTCTTTTTCCTTATCGTAGATTCTTTTTGGTTTAATATATTAGCCAGATAGCGGTCGGAGAAGCCGTCTTTTTTTGCACGTATGAGTAGTTCATCGGGTAATTCGCCGCCCTTGAAGGAAAGAATCTCCTCCTCCAATTTTACAAGCTCCTGCATCTGCTCAATAAACCATTCTTTAATACGGGTGATATTATGAAGCTCTTTAATTGAAGCACCCTTACGAAGAGCCTCATACATAATAAAGTGACGTTGGCTCGAAGGCTCGATAAGCAGCTCCATTAACTTCTCAAGAGGCATATTGTTATAATTACCTGCAAAACCAAGCCCATATCTACCAGTTTCCAGAGAACGAATGGCCTTCTGAAAGGCTTCTTTATAGTTTTTTCCTATGCTCATAACTTCGCCCACTGCACGCATTTGAGTGCCTAGTATATCTTGAGCATCTTTGAATTTTTCAAAGGTCCAACGGGCAAATTTTACTACAACATAATCACCCCAAGGTGTATATTTATCCAAAGTTCCTTCTTTCCAATAGGGGATTTCATCAAGGGTCAACCCAACAGCGAGCATTGCTGAAATAAGTGCGATTGGAAAGCCGGTAGCCTTTGATGCCAAGGCGGATGAGCGTGATGTTCGCGGGTTTATCTCGATTATTACCACTCTGTCTGAGACTGGATCATGGGCCATTTGAACATTTGTACCGCCGATAACGTCAATTGCTTCAACAATTTTGTAAGCATAACTTTGCAGACGTTTTTGCAATACGGTACTAATTGTAAGCATAGGTGCAGTACAAAAAGAATCTCCTGTGTGTACGCCCATGGGGTCAACATTTTCAATGAAACATACTGTAATCATTTGATTCTTGGAGTCTCGGACAACTTCAAGCTCCAACTCTTCCCAACCAAGAACAGATTCTTCTATAAGCACCTGGCCAACAAGGCTGGCAGCGATTCCGCGACTTGCTACTGTTTGGAGCTCTTCTACATTATAAACTAATCCGCCTCCAGTACCACCAAGGGTATAAGCAGGACGGACAACAACAGGAAATCCAAGTTCATTGGCTATTTCCTGTGCTTCTTTCACGCTATATGCAGGCTTGCTTTTAGGCATATCTATACCCAGCCTGTTCATAGTCTCCTTAAAGGCGATACGGTCTTCGCCGCGCTCTATTACATCAATCTTTATTCCGATTACTTCTACGCCATATTGTTCAAGAACACCTGCTTTGGATAATTCAAGGCATAGATTTAACCCGGTTTGGCCCCCAAAGTTGGGGAGAAGCGCATCAGGCCGTTCTTTTTCAATAATTTGTGAAAGACGTTTTAAATTGAGAGGTTCTATATATACTGCATCAGCAGTTGATGGATCGGTCATAATAGTGGCCGGATTTGAATTTACAAGTACTATCTTGTACCCTAGTTTTTTAAGAGCTTTACAAGCTTGTGTGCCGGAATAGTCAAATTCGCTTGCTTGCCCAATTATGATAGGGCCTGATCCAATAATCATAATTTTGTTAATATCGGTGCGCTTTGGCATAGTATGCTTACCCCTCTAAAATTATTTTACATTTTTTTCTTTGTATTATTATACATCATATTCATGAATTAGCATACATTTTTTTAAAGAAAATTTCCACATATTTTTTGCTCGTTTTGATAAAGCTAAGATAAATTAAAAAGGAGGGAAACAAAATGAAGCCAAAACCTGATGATAGACGTGATAACGCAAGAAAGATAAAAAACAACATTAATAATACCATAGAAAATATTGAATTAGCCGAAGATATGATTAATTCTATTGATAATCAAAAGACAATACACGAATTGGAGGCTAAAAATGAAAGAAGGAAAGAAGCGATAGATGGAATGCGTCAGGAATTAAAAGACGAAACCAGAAATCAATTCAAATAATATTGGATTAACACGCTAAACTGTGCGAAAACTATCTTTAACTATTTTTTTGCAAGATTAGCAGCTACGCCGCTTAATTGCAATTGTATTATCAAATATTTAACTGAGTTTTAGATTAGTTTTCACATAGTCTATCAATGGCCGGAGAGTTTATTTGCACACTCTCCGGTTTTTTTGCATGCCGTATAAACATTCATTAATTTAGCAGTATTAAGAACTTGATAGTTCGTTTATATGTAGATGGAAAGAAAAATGGAAAATAAAATGGAAAAATTGATAGACCTTAGTTGAAATGTGCCAATATAAACTATATAATAACTTTAATATAACCTCACTTTTATAAGTGGGTTAGAGGCGCAGTATTTAATAGTTCCTAGCGGAGTATGAGAAAGCGATGAGGTTAGGGAGAAGGAAATACTGCCGAAGCTGGTAGTATTCTCACTATTATCGGCTGGGGCTACAGTGAATAACTGTAGCACTGTCTCAATAAACTTTCCCGGTTTATTGAGTTGTGCTATCTCATTTGGGAAGAGTTGAGGGATAAAGGTGGATTTTACGGCCTGAGTTCGTCTCAGACCGTTTTTTATTTGAGTTTGTTATAGTGATGGGCTGCTTATAAGCTTATATATAATTTAAAATGTAGAAGGGGAGAATAAGTCATGAGAAGAAGAGTATGGTCATTAGCACTAGTATTGCTGCTTGCTGTTTCGTTAATGTCAGGATGCGGCAAGGCAAAGGCAGATAAGGAAGACAATCTTTTTAGAGTTGGAATGGAATGCGGTTATGCTCCATTTAATTGGACTCAAATGGACGATTCTAATGGCGGAGTAAAAATTGAGGGTACCTCTGAATACGCCGGCGGTTATGACGTGGAAATTGCAAAGAAAATTGCTGAAGGTCTGGGAAAGGAACTGGTTATAGTAAAAACTGAATGGCTAGGGCTTACCCCAGCAGTTAATTCGGGTAAAATTGATGCAATAATTGCCGGAATGTCTCCTACAGCTGAGCGTTTACTGGAGGTTGACTTCTCGGATATTTATTATACATCAGACCTTGTTATGGTTGTAAAAAAAGGTGGACCTTATGAAAACGCTACTTCAATTAATGATTTTAAAGGTGCAAAAATTACAGCACAACTAAATACATTCCATTATACGGTTATAGATCAAATAGAAGGTGTAGATATACAAACCGCTATGGATGACTTCCCTGCAATGAGAGTTGCGCTTGAATCGGGAATAATAGACGGATATGTTTCAGAAAAACCTGAAGGAGTTAGCGCTGAGGCCGCAAACAGCAATTTTAAGATGGTAGAGTTTACAAACGGCTTTGAGACTTCTCCTGAAGATACAGCCATTGCAGTAGGAGTTAAAAAGGGTAGTGACTTAACCGCTAAAATTAATGAAATACTAAAAGGAATCCCTGAAGAAGAGCGTATTAAGTTGATGGATAATGCTATTATTAATCAACCTGCAGCTGAGTAATAAACAAATAAACCGGGTGCACATTATATGCATTCGGTTTTTTCATGCCGGGAGGGTAAAATGAGTTTTGCAAAGATAATGAA
>JAAYNX010000119.1 GCA_012520615.1 Clostridiaceae bacterium
GAATTTGCCTCATCTATTACATTTTCAAAATCATTGAAGTATATCAAGCGTACATTATAATCTATGCCTCTGCTTTTTAAATCATCAACTAATGCTTTCTCCACATCGTCAACATCAACGGAACCAGCAACGGAATAATCAACAGCTATAATAATATCCGCCGTGGTATTTGGCGAACCGTTGTCATAGCTTCCTTTGGCTCCGCTTACCTCACCTCTTGATTCCATCAATCCTTTAATTATTCCTTGTCCCACATCTATAGGGATATCTCCTCCGGTGTACTCCACCATTGGTGTGAAAAAATGAGAAAGAGACTCATTGGGTGCTGCTATTAATCTTGTCTGTTCGCCTTTGCTGACAAGAAAATATCCGCCAACCAGAATATCCATGCTTCCGTCTCTTGTTTCCCAAGTCTCAACTTCCACAAGTTTAGAAAGCCTGTCACACAGTTCATTTCTTTGATCGTAATAGTCATTCGGGAGATTCCCTGCAGCCTCAGCACTCATTATTTTTACATTTAATGCGGCAATTTCCTCTGTTATATCATTTACTTCATCAATGCGTGATTTTATCTCTGTGTTTAAATCGTTCTGAAGCTTATTTATCTGACTTCCGACCTGGTTTAGATAATTAACCAGCGCATCAGATCTCTGTTTTACCAAAGCTCTTATTGTAAGGCTTTCAGGTGCTTTGCTGAGTTCTTGGAATGAGTCCCAAAAATTGTTAAGAGCTACTTGAAACCCTTTTTGAATTGGTTCGCCTAAAATAGATTCCAAATCGGTTACAGCCTTGTTTCTACTTTCCCAATATCCCAGATTATTGCTTTCAGCACGATAAATATTATCATTAAAGGTATGGCGTATTTGGCGCACTTGTTGAATATCAACACCCATCTCTAAAAACCAATTACCGTACCTCTTTGTTGGCGCAGAAGCCATTACTGCACTTTGTCTTGAAAAATTGGGGGTGCCAAGATTAGCCACATTATGACCTGTGACTTCCAATGCCTTTTGATTAGCCGACAAACCTGATATTGCCGAATCAAACCCAAAAAAACTTATGGACATATTGTTTCCCCCTGTTCTTAGTACTTTAAATCAAACATGCTCCGTTTATCAGCCGACGTTACCTCTAACCCGCTTTTCCCATATGTTGATGTTGCCGGATTCGGACCTGTTAACAACTGAATATTAAAATCCAAATATTTTATGGCGTTTTCAATTAACTTTTTATTTACTTCATTTCTAGCAGAAAGCTTTGCCAGTAAATCTGACATTTCGGAATGAATCTCGTTCAGTTGTTTTTTGTATGGTTCCTTTAAGAGCTTTTTAAGCTTTTCTAAAGTCATTGTTTTGTAATCTTGGCCCAATCTTTCTGATATGGTCTTGATAATTTGCTCTCTTACTTGATTCAGCTTAAATGTCTGCTCAGCCATTTTGCTTTCTTGCTCAGATAAAGGTACCAAAGATTCCGCATCATTCTTAACAAGTAAATCCGTTTTTCTTTCAGCTATTTTAAAAATCTCCAAATAGGTTTTATATTCATAACGCAAAGTTGTTATTAGGTTGTCGGCCAAGTTTTTGTCAGGCATTTTAGCACCTCCAGACCATTAGATAGTATTCATATTCTTTATCGGCATAAATTAAAGACGAAATAACCTCAGGTTATTTCGTCTTTAGTTAAGTTTCATTTAATCATATTTTGCTGTCTTTAAATGCTGATACTATTTTTTCCGCTACCTCTGATGCACTTACCTTATAGTCACCGCGGTTCATCTTTTGTGTAATCTCGTTAATTTTATCCTGGCGAATGTCTGGAACCTGTCTTACCGCCCTCATAGCAATGCCGAAGTCTTTAGCCGTTCCAGAAATAGAGAGCTCATCTTTCTTTGATGATGTCTCCCCCACCTTTGAAGGTCTGTTCGTTTTTCCAGTATTTCCATAGATGCTAGATACCTTGGGAATATTTCCCCAAATTTTCATTCCAATTCCTCTCCTATTTTTTCACATTTGCTGGAATCTTCAGCACATTAATCTTTTGTGAAATGTGGATAAAAATCCTGACACTCTTATTATCGTCAGTTGTTTTACGGCACTTAATAGGATTTTTAATTTCCCTGATAATTTATTTTTTAATTCTATTAAAACATTATTCTTTACGTTCACCATGAAGGTAGCGTAAACCCCTGGCATCTGTCTTGTAGGCAGCATCGGGATTTTTATTAGCTGATTCCTGTAATGTTTTCCCTGCGCTAATCATATCATTAGCTAAACGTTTGGAGCATGTTATGCAAAAACGTCCACTCTTAATTCTGGAACCACAGTTCTCGCATAGAAGGGCAATAGGGCTCGACTCGGCAACTTCCAGCCGTCCTTCTTTCAAAAATCGATAAATCAAATGAGTAGGTACCCCTGTTTCTTTTGAAACTTCTTGAGCAGTTGCTCCCGGAAAATCTCTAACGAAAAGTCTTACCTTTTCAAATTCCTCATCTTCAAGTTTCTTGCAGGCATCACATATCTGAGGCCCCAATGAATACATAAAAATTTTTCTGCACCTACGGCAATTTTTGACCTCCGGCATTATTACACCCCCAAAAGATATTCGTTAAGTATATCGTCATTTTTCAGCGATCGCTGTAACCAAAGCATAAACAAAGGAAAAACCATCCTCTTTTAATATTTTAGCACATGTATTAATAGTTGTGCCAGTTGTTAGTACATCATCTACTAATAAAATACTTTTTTTATAGGTATTATTAATAGCTATATCGTCATTTACTTCAAAGGCACTTTCTAAGTTGATTAATCTTTCCTCTCTTTTAAGTAGGCTCTGAGACTTGGTGTTCTTAGTTTTAATTAGTATATCGGTTCGGACTTCTTTCTGTAAGAATTGGGCCGCCTGCCTTGCCAAGAGCTCTGATTGGTTGTATCCTCTTTGCCTTTTTTTCTTAGGATGCATTGGTATGGGAACTATGTAATCAATATCGGGTAACGTTTCTTGCTTAATGAGTTCCTCGCAAAGTAGTATTCCTATTGTTTTGGCCAATTTAGGGTGATTTTTAAATTTCATATTATGTATAGCTGTTTCTATCCCGTCCTGATAGTAAAAAGCTGCAAAAATACCGTCTAAATAGGGCAAAGACATATTCTTCACAATTTTTCCTTTATAACGAGGCAGGCTTTTTTTACACGGATCACAAATATATAGCGCTGCATCTTCGCTTAATATTGTATCACAAACCATACATTTTACAGGGTATATCAACCTGATAAGCTTCTCAAAAAAAGACGGTTTGTTTTCCTTTATCCCACTTTTCACATAAGCCTCTCCTTTAACCCTGAATAGCGTTCTCTCTCATTAATGTTTCTTACCATTTCCTCCATTATAGTCGGATTGCCTACCAGAACAACTAACTTTTTTGCCCTTGTTACCGCCGTATAAAGTAAATTTCTGCATATAAGCCCTCTTGGTATGCCAAATAGTGAAATTACCACCGCAGGAAATTCAGTTCCTTGGCTTTTATGTACTGTAATTGCAAAGGCATGCTCTAAACTTTCTAATCTGTCAAACCGGTATTCACATATTCTGTTATCATCAAAGCAAACGGTTATCAGCTCTTCTTTAGAATCAATATCTATGATAATTCCCATATCCCCGTTGTAAACACCCAAGCCATCGCTTGTAAAGCCATTTTCATCTGTTAATGTCCATGGGAGGGAATAGTCGTTACGAATCTGCATAACTCTATCGCCTAAACGAAATACCGTATTGCCGAACTGTTTTTGGGGCTTGTCCTCGCTTTCCGGGTTAAAAGCCTTTTGTAAAATAGTATTTAGATTTCGAACACCGGTATCTCCCTTTCGCATCGGCGAGAGAACCTGTATATCCTTTATTGGTTCAAGACCGAATCTTTCGGTTATATGGTTGATACAAAGGTCGGTAATACAAGCTGTTACATCCTTGCTGCTCAACTTGGGTATAAAGAAAAAATCTCCCTCTTCCTCGTTTATAGACGGCATTTTGCCTTGATTTATAAGATGAGCGTTGGTTATAATCCTGCTTTCTTCCATCTGTCTGTATATGGTTTCTAGCTGAGTAACCGGTATTGACCCACTTTCAATAATATCCGACAGCACCTTTCCAGGACCTACCGAAGGTAATTGGTCTGCATCTCCTACCAGAATCAGACTTGCTTCCCAAGGAAAAGCTTTTAACAATGCCTCCATCATAATAATATCTATCATGGAAGCTTCATCAATTATCAATACGTCTGCTAATAAGGGGTTATCTTCATTTTTCATAAAATATGGTTTTTCATTATTTTCTATACTATATCCTACCTCAAGTAGTCTGTGAATGGTTTTAGCTTCATACCCCGATGTTTCACTGACGCGCTTAGCCGCTCTCCCCGTCGGTGCTGCTAAAACAGTTGAAAGCCCTTTTGATTCAAATATCTCAATAAGAGTTTTAATAATTGTTGTTTTCCCAGTGCCCGGACCTCCGGTTATAACGCATATTCGTTGAGATAGAGCGCATTTAATAGCCTTTAGCTGGATGGTGTCCAAGGATATATTCTGATTTTTTTCATACTCACTAAGAAGGCTATCACAATCCTTAACCCAATAATCATCTCTTTTGGTGTTCAGACCGGAAAGTTTTCTTGCACAGTATCGCTCTGCATCAATCATATCACTGGTATAAACCCTATCGGGATATTGCCTTTCGACAAAAATCATCTCTTCTAGCAAAAGGGCATCAAAGGCGTTATTAATCAACTCTTCCGGAACCCTTGTAAGCTTGACGCAGAGTTTTATAAGTTCTTCTTTAGGTGAATAGGTATGACCTTTAGCAATCTGCGTTGACAAAAGGTATAGAAGGGCGCTTTTGAGCCTGTCTAACGAGCTGGGCTCCAACCCCAGTGAGAAGGCAATTCTGTCACAGATAGAGAATCCCAATCCTATGTCTGCTTCTGATAGCCTGTATGGATTTTTCCGCACCTCTTCTTCGGCATGGGCACCAAATATATTCCATATTTTTACCGCAATTTCAGATGAAACACCATATTTCTGCATGAGCATGATGATGTTTCTCATATTCTCATGCTCAAGAAACGCTTGTCCATAAAAAAGTGCCTTTTGTGGTGTAATGCCCTTAATGTCAGCTAACTTATAGGGTTCGAACTGGAAAATCTCAAAGGTTTTTTCTTTAAATTTTTCTACAATATTTTTTGCGGTTACCTTACCCAATCCCTTTATAAAGCCACTTGAAAGGTATTGTATTATCCCTTCCTCCCGGGTGGGAATATCCCTTTGGCATTCTTCAACCTTAAATTGCCTGCCATAATCAGGATGGCTGACAAATTCACCGGTTGCAACTACATTTTCGCCTTCGACAAGCATAGGCATAATCCCCACTAGGGTAATATGCGTATTATTATCAGATTTTAAATCACACACTGTATAGCCGTTTTTTGTATTTGTATAGCGAATAGAATTTATTGTTCCTTTAATTTGTTCCACATTTTCCCCTATTGCAGTTTAATATTTTCTCTCTCTGTTATCATACAATATGAGATTTGCTCGGGCAACACTTCTATAGGATACATATTTTTTAATTTTTCCAATATCCGCATGGTTTCTACATCATGTTGTGATATCATAAGATAAATTTTGTCATCTGCAATAAATTTTCTAAAAATATTATCTTGAAAGATTTGCCTCACAATTCCTTCCAGTTTTGAGCTAGAATTATGTGGTAAATATAAAATAAGCTTGATTCCCATGTCTGTAAATCTGGACTTATATAGACAAAAAAGGTATAATACTGTATGAAATACACCAAGAAAAGCGAAAATTGACAAGATAGTAATTGCTAATATTTCCACAAGTTCGCTCCTTAAGTTATAAGGGGAGTATTTCCTTTAACTTTTTAATATTACATAAACCATACTATGCTCAAAAAATACAGTTTGTTAACCCGGAGGAGTATATGCAAAAGCTTCCACTTACAGAAGTTAAAGCCGGCATGAAACTTGCAAAAGATGTTATTCTTGAGGATGGGCGAATTTTATTACTTAAAGGATTTACAATAAAGCCTCGGTATCTTAGCAAGCTAAAAGCTTACGATGTACCTTTTATTTTTGTCGAAGATGAGATTGTTGAACTTGATGAAATAAGTGAAGAACGTGTTTATGAAGATGCATTTACCAATATCAAAGGTATAATGCAAAGCATCCGCTATGACGAAAAAGTTGATATTGTTCAGTTGAAAGAAACCGTAAATGATATGGTACAACATATCTTAAATGATGATATGGTTTTTATGACGCTTACAGGAATTAGAGATATAGACAATTACACATTCTTACATTCTGTTGATGTGTGCATATATGCGGTGGTTACAGCTAAGGCCTTAGGCATGGAATATGACGACATCTACGAGTTAGCTATGGCAGCAATTTTACATGATGTAGGCAAGTGTAAGGTGCCCCTTTCTATTCTTAATAAACCCGGAAAACTTACAACCGAAGAATTTGAAGTTATGAAACGACATGCAATAAGCGGTTTGGAAATTGCAAGTCAGCTACCCGGACTCAGTGAAAAAATTGCTCGTATTATCTGCCAGCATCATGAAAAATGGGACGGTTCGGGTTATCCTCTGGGGCTTAACTCCTATGATATTGAATTAGGAGCTCGGATAATCAGTATTGCGGATGTTTATGATGCTCTTACTGCTAACAGAGTTTATAGAAAGCGGTTTATGCCCCATGAAGCAGCCGAGTATCTGATGGCCAATAACGAATCCCAGTTTGACCCACGCATTATGAAATGCTTCATCAACAGTATAGCAATCTATCCAAAGGATATAGTAGTTCTTCTTAACACTGGGGAAGTTGCTCGTGTTCTACCGTCTAAAGGCATGGCTTCAATGCGGCCTAAGGTATCTGTCATTACAAGAAAGGATGGTCCTCCGGTATTTGATCCATACGAAATTGACCTTCGCAAAAACCCTACAATATTCGTGGTAGATATAATTAGCTGATTGTTGTACATAAAAAAATAGAATGCCGTGAGCGTTATTCTGTAATTACTCACGGCATTTATTATGTTATCTTCATACAATCACTATGGCAGTACGGCTGCAAGAAAGACCCTTCGAAGTAGCCGGCTTATCTCAGTGAGAAACCTTGCATCCCTTTTAAATGTTATAACCCCGCTTCTTTTTTGAGAATATCTGCTTTATCAGTTCTTTCCCATGTAAAGTCAGGATCTTTTCTTCCAAAATGACCATATGCTGCTGTTTTTCTGAATATAGGTCTTCTCAAATCCAACATATCTATCATAGCCGCAGGCCTTAAATCAAAGTTTCTAGCCACTATTTCAGATATTTTTTCGTCGGAAATCTTTCCAGTACCAAAGGTATCAATGAGTATTGAAACAGGATACGCAACACCTATGGCATAGGCTAACTGCACTTCTACACGGCTTGCAAGCCCAGCTGCAACTATGTTTTTAGCCACATACCTTGCAGCATAGGCAGCAGTGCGATCTACTTTAGTGGGGTCTTTACCAGAAAATGCACCGCCCCCGTGTCTACCCATACCACCGTAGGTATCAACTATTATCTTTCTGCCTGTCAGGCCTGAATCGCCCTTAGGGCCGCCTACCACAAATCTTCCTGTGGGGTTAATAAAATACTTAGTCTTTTCATCTAAGAACCTTGCCGGTATAACAGGTTTTATAACATGCTCAATAATATCTTTCTCAATTTGATCATGCTCGACCTCATCACTATGCTGGGTTGATATAACTACTGCATCAATACGAACAGGCTTGTCCCCATCATATTCAACAGTAACCTGGCTCTTTCCGTCAGGCCTTAAGTAAGTAAGGATACCTTTTTTTCTGACCTCGGTGAGCTTTTCTGTAAGTTTGTGAGCTACATATATGGGCATTGGCATAAGCTCAGGGGTCTCATCACATGCATAGCCAAACATCATACCCTGATCTCCGGCTCCTATGGCTTGGATGTCATCGGCCATAATCTTTTTTTTGCTTTCAAGGGCTTCATTAACACCCATGGCAATATCGCCGGACTGTTCATCAATAGAAGTAATTACTGCACAGGTTTCACAATCAAATCCATACTCGGCCTTATCATAGCCTATATCTTTAACAGTCTCCCGTACAATCTTAGGAATATCTACATAACAGTTTGTTGTAATCTCGCCCATTACCAGCACCATACCTGTTGTTACAGCTGTTTCGCATGCAACACGACCATATGGATCTTGTGCAATAATTGCGTCTAGAACCGCATCGGATATATTATCACAGATTTTATCCGGATGCCCCTCAGTAACAGATTCCGATGTGAATAATCTTTTTGCAGACATAATAACTTTCCTCCCTTTTTGTTTATAAATTTCAAGCAGAATAATATTATCCAACCACAAAAAAATCTCTTCAAATGAAGAGATTACACACAAAAACACTCCTCATCTGCCAGGAAAAATCCTGCGGGAATTGGCACCATGGCATAATAGCCGGTTGCCGGGTTTCATCGGGCCCAGTCCCTCTACCTCTCTTGATAAGGCTAATATTTACTTAAAAAGATAATAGCATACAAATATTTAAACGTCAAGGACGTTGACAAACTGTCAATTTTGTAAATATAATTGAGTAAAGTAAATAACAGCAAGGGGGAGTTCATTTTATGAGTAAACTGAAAGAAACTACCTTAGACAGCTTCCAATACGCTGTATCAGAGCTTTTAGTCCGCAATAAAAGTATACTGGATGAAATGTCAAAGCTTGAGGATTCAAATGCGCGTATTAACAGAACCATATGTAAAGCAGTAACTCAGTGCGGATGTATAAAAATAAATGCAAGTAAACAAGAGTATCCAGAAGATGTTGAATATTCAAAGATCAAGGATTATTTAAGCTCTCATTTGGAAGGAGAGTTGTGCGCCAATTGCCGCGATTTAATTGAGAAGGATATGGGAAGACACCTTTTTTATCTCACTACATTATGTAATAATCTGGACCTTAATTTATACGATATTATCCTGAAAGAATATAAGAGACTACAGCTTTTCGGAAAATATAATTTAAGATAAAGTCTCGGCTAGAGCTTGTTCTACTGTTGAAATCATAACTATTTCCATTTCATTTTTACAATCGGGAACATTGCTCTTATTCAGCTTAGGTACAATACATCTTTTAAAACCCATACGATGACTTTCTGTAATCCTTTTATCCATTTGGCTTACAGACCTTACTTCTCCGGTTAAGCCTACCTCTCCGAAAAACACGGTGGAGGTATCTACTGCTTTGTTTTTGAAGCTTGATGCGATTGCTGCCACAACACCTAAATCAGCTGCAGGCTCATCTAGTTTAAAGCCGCCTGCAACATTTAAATAAGCATCAAATGAGTTAAGTTGCATCCCGACTTTTTTCTCGAGTACCGCCATGAGCATGGTCAGGCGATTATAGTCCATCCCAGTGGCTTGTCTTCTTGGCATACCGAAGCTGGTAGGACAAACTAAAGCTTGGACTTCTACCAACATTGGGCGTGAACCCTCTATAAGTCCTACAATAACAGAACCCGGTTGATTATAGCTTCTACCCTCCAGCATGAGAGATGATGGGTTTTCAACATCTCTCAAACCTGCCGAGGTCATTTCAAAAATTCCAATCTCGTTTGTAGAACCAAAACGGTTTTTTACCGCTCTTAGAATTCGAAATTCCAAGTGGCGCTCCCCTTCAAAATACAGAACCGTATCTACCATATGTTCTAATACACGAGGCCCTGCAATGGCCCCCTCTTTTGTTACATGACCCACCACAAACACAGTAATGCCATTTTTCTTTGAAATACGCAGAAGTTTTGCCGTTACATCTCTAACTTGGCTTACACTGCCGGGTGCGGAAGACAGATTCTCACTATAAACAGTCTGAATTGAGTCGATTACAATAAAATCCGGCTTTTCTTTATTGATAATGCCCTCAATATGCTCGTATGAAGTTTCGGAAACCATAAAAACTGAACTGCTTACAGCATTCAACCTATCAGCGCGAAGCTTAATTTGCCCTACTGATTCTTCTCCAGACACATAAAGGACACGCTTATTCATTGCAATTCTCGCACACACTTGCAGAATCAGGGTAGATTTACCTATACCCGGCTCGCCCCCAATAAGCACAAGGGATGCAGGTACAATACCGCCGCCGAGAACTCTGTCCAGCTCAGCACTTCCGGTTTTAATTCTTGAAGTTGTTGATATCTCAATTTCAGAGAGAGGCGTAATTTGAGGCAAATCCAAATTAAGGACTTTAGACTGCTGAGGTGAGTCCTCATAGACCTCTTCAAGAAGTGTGTTCCATTTTAAGCACGCAGGGCACTTGCCCATCCAGCCGCTACTTTCATAGCCACACTCACTACAAACATATTTGCTACGTAGCTTTGCCATTTTTGACCTCTTCTTTTATAACCAAAATTATTTGCTGCCCTTCTTATTCCCCTTTATCGCAGCACCAAAGGATTAGTTGCTATCCTCATTTTTTTACCGACCACTTAACACCCTGAGGTGTATCCTGAAGCTCAATCCCCATATCTTTGAGCTTATCCCGAATTTCATCCGATAGCTTCCAATTTTTATCCTTTCGGGCTTGCTGTCTTTGCTCAATAAGACGCTCTACCTCGGCATCCAGTTCCGTTATTTCTTCGCTCTTTTTCTCGGAATCCTTAATTCCCAGACCAAATATGGTATCCATCTTCAAAAGTAATTCATATATATCCTTAGATTTATTTGAGTATCTAACCATGTTCCATGCGATGCCTAATGCTTTAGGAATGTTTAGATCATCATTTATACTATCCTCAAAATCGGCCAAAAATGAATTCAGAACATCCTTAGGAATCTCTGCGGTTCCATCCCTATGTTGCAGCGCTCCTTCAATAAATCTATCATAGGATACTTGTGATGCTTGCATAACATCCCAAGTAAAATTAAGCTTGTTTCTGTAATGAGCATTTAGGCACATGTATCTGAAAGCCAAAGGGTTAAACCCTTTATCCCTTAAGTCTGAAATAGTGTATGTGTTGCCTAGGCTCTTTGACATTTTTCCGTTGTTAACCATCATAAATTCGCCGTGCATCCAATAGTTAACTGCTGGTTTTCCTAAAAGCGCTTCAGACTGGGCAATCTCATTTTCATGATGGACTGGTATATGGTCTACACCTCCGGTGTGAATATCAAACCTATCACCTAGGTATTTTCTACCCATTGCTGAACACTCTATGTGCCAACCGGGGTAACCCATTCCCCAGGGGCTTTCCCACTGCATTATGTGCTCCTTCGGGGCTTTTTTCCAAAGAGCAAAGTCTGCAGGATGGCGCTTTTCATCGTTTACCTCTACTCTAGCACCAGCAATCTGCTCCTCAAGATTCAGACGTGACAGCTTTCCGTATTCATCGAACTTCGATATATCGAAATATATGCCATCACTGGTTTCATAGGCATAGCCTTTTTCCAAAAGACCTTGTACAAAATTAATCATTTCTTGTATATGGTCAGTGGCTTTGGGAATAATTTCAGGCTTTTCAATATTTAAAGCGCCAATATCCTTCATAAATACATCTGTGTAGTATTCGGCGATTTCCCAAGGAGTCTTTTGCTGTTCTCTTGCTCCCTTAACCATTTTGTCTTCACCTTCATCCTCATCGGAAACAAGATGACCAACGTCAGTAATGTTCATTGCATTCAAAAGCTCATAGCCATTATATTTAAGCGTTCTTCTGAGAATATCCATAAAGATATAGGTCCTTAAGTTACCTATATGTGCGTAATTATAAACAGTGGGGCCGCAAGAATACATCGCGACTTTGTTTTCTTTAATTGGAACAAAGTCTTCCTTCTGTCTTGTAAGTGTATTATAAAATTTCATACTCTTCACTCCTCGTCTTGTTTTGGTTCTGTACTTTCCTTACTTTTAGCCTCTAAATCAGGACTGAGGCTATTCTTTAAATTACTTAAGGATTTTTCATATTCTGAAAGTTCGCTTCTAAGCCTTTCAATTTCTATTCTCATCTTACAGAATTCTTGAGAAACAGGGTCCGGAACATGTATTTGATCAAGTTCGAAGCTTTGGCGTATTCTTTCTCCGGCTCGCTTAACTGCTCTTCCGGGAACTCCCACTACCGTAGTATCGGACTCAACTTCTGCTAATACAACAGCATTAGCACCTATCTTAGCATTATCCCCTATTTTCATCGGTCCTAGTATTTTTGCTCCTGCGCTTATAAGTACATTATTGCCTATTGTGGGATGCCGTTTCCCTTTATCCTTGCCGGTTCCACCAAGCGTAACGCCATGGTAGATAGTACAATAGTCCCCTATTTCGGCAGTCTCGCCAATAACTATTCCCATACCATGATCCATAAAGAGGCACTTACCGATTTTTGCGCCCGGATGTATTTCGATACCGGTTTTATGGCGGGCATGCTGAGAAATCCCACGGGCAATAAAATAGAACCCGCGCTTTTGAAACCAATGAGCTAGCCTATGCATACGCAAAGCCTTATAACCGGGATATTGAAAAATAACTTGCCACACACTTCTGGCGGCAGGGTCTCTTTCTGCTATCGATTTAGCTTCTTCATACCATTTAAACATAAGTTTCTCCATATAAAAGAAAGTTCTATTCCATTATATCGGGTTTATAGAATTTCGTCATCTCTCAGTTGACGCTGCAGCCTGCAACAATTTATATAAATATATATTTGCTTAGCAAAACAGTTTCCGCCCGGTCCGACGAAGCATCAATACCTGCGATAAGCCGCCGCAATCTTTAATTTCGGCAACATGTTCGGCAGCATGTGATGTCATTCATAATAATAATACATCTGCAAATCCGACACAAGCAAAACCTGGCTTTTTAATATTGAAGCGGAGCAACAATAGTTTTATTTATTGCAAAGCCCTGCTTGCATGAGAATGAGGGTAAGGTAAAGAATATTTGTCCAATTTAGATTTATTTTTCTACCCAACCCATAAAAAAGATAGTGCATTGCACTACCTTTGCTTAATGGTCACTTATACCGCTATATCAGAATACTTGGTACTAACAGCCGTCTTCTTGCTTTGCTTAATATTGGGCATTATATCAAATACATTGAGCATATCTGCACTTAATAGCGTAAGGAAGGTTTTTGCAGAGTATATTAGCTGTCCCCTCGCACCTTGAAGGAAAGTTCTCCGAAACCGGGGACAAAACTAGACACGCAGGTCAAGAGAACCCATCCCTATGGCAGTCGCTTTTTAGTGTCAACAACCTCGTCCCCCTGACACGTCAAAATTTTCTCACATCTATTAGTTAATAATAAATAGATATTGAATACTTCATTTTTTTCATCATCGTGCGCATATTCATGATCTTTCAAAAGCGACCTATTATTAACTATAATAACTAGAGTCTTTAACAAGTCATTGCATAATGCTTTGTTTTCTTTCCAAAAAGTATCTTCTATTTGACTTATCATCCTGATTATTTCCCCATTGTATAATTCACTAGCCAAGGGATTTTTCGTTATTCTTACAGTAGCTTCAGGCAGTATGTATTCTAAGTATAAATTCTGCCTTATGAATCTAGCAATATCTCCATCTGTAAGCTCAGATAGACGCTTATTTCTAACTATACTATACCAACATGCTAAAACGGATTCGTTCTCATCCTTAACATCATAAGATATTTGTTTAATATATTCTATATCCGATATACGTTCAATCATAAATCTACTCCCAACCTATATGTTTTTGTTTGAGCCTCGCTTTACCTAGATAGATACTTCGATTAGGGAACAGGACATGGTATTAGTAGTGGCACAGGTGCAGGCGGTGGAACAGGTACAGGCCCTGGAATGGGTATATTAGGAATAGACGGAATTGAAGGGTTTACTGGTAAAAACGTAGGCATTCCAGGAAGAATAGGTATAGAAATATATTTTCCTGTTTTAAGATCATATCTTGCTATTGGAACACCAAATTTATTATAGCACGTACCTCCATCATCAATACGTACTGTACCTTGGGGAAGTTTACTGCTCGGTCCTCCATTTCCTCCAGTACCTGAAGAATTGTCGTTATTATTATCTTTTTTGTATTTATCAAAAAGATCCTCTATCTTTTTGATATGACTTTTTGTTTTAGTCATGGCATCTTCAATAAGTATACAAATTCAAGCTCAGTGGATCATTCTGATCTCCTTTGTAGGTATCCTCTGATAAGAACCTTGCTATCTTGCTATCATAGTATCTTGCGTTAAGATAATAAAGCCCGGTTTCTTCGTCATATTGATATCCGACATAAATTATATTGTTGTCAACGTCCCCGGTTTGTTCAAGAATATTGCCAAATGCATCATAATAGTAGGTGGCAGCTAAATTGCCGTTTGAATCCACTATAGCAATTACATCGGCATGTCCATTATAAAGGTAGTTGTAAGTTACGCCTCCTACTGTTCGTTTCAGAAGGTTTAACCCATATACATTATAACCCAACTGATTTCCGGAAGCATCAACTTCTAGGATTACTTTATCGGCTTCATACAGATACCGCGTTATTGCGCCATTAACACTCTTTTCAACTCTATACCCCTCAGCGTTATACTTATAGAGTAAAACGCTAGAATCTTTTTATTCAAACCTTCCTATTGGTTAAGAGCCGGAAGGTGAGATTCTTAAAAACAATATAAAAACCAAATTCTTTAAGTCTGAAAATACAGGACAGAAAGATATATATTAGGCCGTCAAACGAAGAGGCCAAGGTAAGATAAATCTCTATTTTAATTCAATAAAGCTAGGCGGTATTCCACCTATATTTCTTTTGTCCTTGACCCTGGAACTGCCAAGGCTGCTCCAGCAGCCGTAGCAAACTCGGCATGGGCAGGCATATGAAAAACAATTCCAAACAAAGCTGTTAATTCGTCGAATATCTTTTTTGCCTGAGGTACATTAGTTAAATTACCTGTCAGAACAACGTCGTTTACCTTTTCATTTCTTGACGCGAAAACGGCCATCATTCCAATTGTTTGGAATACCAAATTAATTATTCCTAATGCCACATCAGCCTTTGTAGCAAGGTCAACATTTTTCCCAAAGTTCGAAGCGGTAGTTTCCCGAGTCAAGCTGCCTACATCAACATGGGATATGTCGGCTATTGACAGGTCAATATTTCTTAAATCTCCATCCTTTGCCATATCAACTATATCGCTAAAATTTCTTACGTTAAGCATACGGTTTGAAAGGCCTAAAAGAGTTCCACCGCCTACGCCTGTTCCGCCGATATGATAAGCTTTATCCTTTTCGGCCATCACGTAAGCCGTACCCGTTCCCATACTTACTATTATGGCTTTGTCTAATTTGCTCAGAAACAGACCTCCCAGCCCGATTGCCATAAATTCATCAATCTTATGGGTGGGAATGCCAAATATTTTTTCATCGATGAATGTAGAGCCTACACCAGTTACCATGATTCTATCAATCTCAGAAAGTTGCAGCTTATTCTCGTTTAAGAACCTTCCGAAGGCACCATATATGGATGCAACCGGATCATTAGCCTTAACCAGCAGAGGGCTAAAGAGCTTTTTCTGGTCATACCCGATTATCTTTGTGGTGCTGCCGCCAACATCAATACCGATAATTTTACTCACAAAATTCATCTCCGAATCACATATTTCTAGTCTTGTTATATCTAAAGTACGCTGCCGCAACAGGCATGGTTATTATACCGCTAATTAATGCTTCGGCAATTGCGTTCGTTGTAAAAACCGTAAAAATAATCACACCAAAGGAAGCTCCAAGACCTTCTACAACTTCCTTTGCATATATTAAATAAAGCATTAGAAATACAAGGGCAGTATTAGTTAGGCTTCCTGCCATACCACCGATAAAGGTGCTTACGGTATTTTTCAACGACTGTTTCTTGAAAAGCATGTTTATAGCACGGTAGACGTAATATGAAATAACTCCTATAAACATTCTAGGCAATACTGAAATAAGAGGGTTCATAAATAAAGGATCTAATATAGTCATAGGTCTTGTAAGAGCATGAATAAGTGAAATAATTCCCAGAGATGTACCCATTATAAGGCCGGCAATGGGGCCTAATACAATGCCTGTAATAATGGCAGGTATGTGGGTAATTGTAGCGCTGATTGCTCCTAAAGGAACAGCTCCCAATGGCGTCAAGTCTAAGATGATAGTAATTGCCAACATCAACCCCAGAAAAGTCAGGTCTCTTGGACTTTTAAAGAAATTTTTCATTTTTTCCTCCGTTCTCATTCCCTTAAGGGATATGATTCGAAATTTATTTTTTCATAATCTGTCCGGCTTTATTAAAAATACCGGCAAAATAAATATAACATAGTAAAGCATCTATATACAA
>JAAYNX010000067.1 GCA_012520615.1 Clostridiaceae bacterium
AAAGGGGATTTTTTTGTTTCTTTTTTAAAAATATGCTTGACAAAGAAGAGCCCTAGCGGTATTGTGGCACCGGCTTACGAAGAGTGTTTCGGCACAGTAGGCTATTGAGATTTAGCAGGAGGTTTTTTGTATGGTCAGGTTGTCTACAGTTTCCAGTTCATGGATGGAGGAAGGTACTTCGCAGGTAGTAGTTGGAGGTTCTTGGTTATCACAGTTTGGGTTTACTACTGGGAGGCAGGTTGTTATTGAGGTTTCCAAGGGTCAGATTGTTATTCGTTTGGTAGATGGTGAAGATACTGATGGGGTGGAGTTATGAGCAGGTATCACAGGGTTTTGCATGAGTACGGGAGTTTTGCTTGTCCTTTCCGCTTTTGGTTCTGGTTTTTGGATTTGTTTAAGTAGGGCTTTTTTGCCCTTTTTCTCCTTCCTGCCATTTTGGAAGTGGTGGGAGGATTTTTCACTTTGTTTATTATTGTTTTTGTAAAGGCTTTAATAGTGGGTGTTTGCCTCCTCATTGATAAGGTTTTTACAAAGGCTGTAATACTAGCTTTTTTAGTATGATTTTCTGTTATTCAAATTATAGAGGGTTTCAAATGCTCTCTTTACATAGATTACAGGAGCCTTATTGACTGTATGTGTCTATGTGGGAATCTGTGTTTTTTGCAGTTTCTAACACTATCAGGAGTATGTCAAAAGTTCCAACAGTTCCAGTAAAGGTATTGTCTTAAATGCAGTACCTTCTGGAAACATGTTAAAAAGCTTGATACAAGGCTGTAAAGGTTTTACGGTTTTGTATGTGGCTTTTTAAATAAACGGTTCTATATAAATAAATGAATTAGCTTATGTGTCTGTGCGGAAGTTGTGCAAACGGCTTTAACGCTATATTTTGGGTGCTTACATTTATTAAATTTCAGACCGTGCAGGAAAGGTGGTGAAATAATGCATCAGAAACAAAAATATATCTATGTCGGTATTGATACTCATAAACTCACTCATACCGCTGTTATTATCAATTGTTGGGGCGATAAGTTGGGCGAAATCACTATTGAAAACAAACCTTCCAAATTTAATGATCTGCTTCTTGAAGTTAAAAAACACGCCAAAAGGAAAACCGCAGTTTATGGCTTGGAAGATTGCGGAGGCGTTGGCAGGGCTTTAGCTGTTTTCCTGCTTGGTGAAAAAAAGCTTGTAAAAGAAGTTGATTCCAGTCTTGCAAATGTTGAAAGAAAAGCACTTCCCATATATCACAAAGATGATTCCTTTGATGCCCTTTGTGTTGCAAGGGTTCTATTATCTCGCCTTGATGAGCTTAGAAATGCCAATCCGCAGGACTTGTACTGGACGGTTAATCAACTGGTACAAAGGCGTGAAGCATTAGTCAGGTCTTCAAGTGCTCTAAAAAGTCAGTTACATGTCCAATTAGCCCATAACTATCCTTCATACAATAAGTTCTTTTTCGAAATAGACGGTAAAACTGCCCTTGCCTTCTGGGAAAAGTATCCCTCACCTTCAAAGCTCAAAACCGCCACACTAGAAGAACTTACAGAGCTGTTAGTTACAAACAGCCATAATTATTATACTGTCAAAAAAGCAGTTCAGATTATTGAAACAGCTGAAAATGACAATGTAAGAGAAGTTCCAGAATACCAATACATAAGGGATTTCCTAGTTGAAAGCATGGTAAAAGAAATCAAATTCAAGGATGCAGAAATAACAAAAATCGAGTTAGAAATTAAGCTCATAGTTGATAAAATGGGCTACCAACTCCATACCATGACTGGAATTGATATCGTCACAGCTGCCAAACTAATCGGTGAAATCGGCGATATAGAAAGATTCCCAACCCCTGCAAAGCTTGCCAAATACGCAGGAGTAGCACCAATTACATACAGTTCCGGTCAAAAGGATAAACAACTTAAAAACCAACAAGGCAACAGAATTCTATACGGTATATTCCACCTTCTAGCAGTCCATCAAATCATACTGGACAGGAACA
>JAAYNX010000256.1 GCA_012520615.1 Clostridiaceae bacterium
ATAGAGGATATCGAATACTCATCAAACCGAGCTATAGACAAGCAGTCTATCCTAGAGCTTGCAAGCTGTAATTTTATTGAAAAATCATTAAATATTATTACTACAGGGAAAACCGGCAGCGGGAAAACCTATCTGATCTGTGCCTTTGGAAGTAATGCATGTAGAAAAGGGCATACCGTTAGATATTATAGAATTCCGGAACTACTATTGGAAATACAAGATGCAAAAGCACATAACCATTACTCAAAATTCATGAAACAAATTCAAAGTGCTCGTCTTCTGATTCTAGATGATATTGGGTTAAAATCATATACTTTGGAGGAAAGCCGTGACATTTTGGAGATTGCAGAATCCCGCTATGATAGAGGCTCTATGATTCTGGCCGGGCAAATAGCTCATAGTCAATGGTATGAACTTTTCCCCGATCCAACTATCGCTGATGCAATAATGGATAGGATAATCCACAACTCCTATATCCTTGAGCTTGATTCAAAAGTTTCAATGAGGGAAGTTATGGCTGCAAAGAAAATGTAGCATGTTGAGGATATAAATTGCATTAATTTTTGTTGCTGAAAAGCAGCAATTATTTTACAATCAAACTAGCCGGCAAAGTGTCCGGATGCCTCCGGTTTCGTGTCCGGATGTTTCCGGAATCGCCGTCCGGATGTTCCGGTATATGCAATGTTTACAGAATTAACACTTACAGAGATAAACGAAATTGATGGAGGAGGCCCAGTTATTGATTTTTTTAAAGATGTTTTTCAAGAAATAGTTGTTGATACCGTTGTTGAAGGGCTAAAATGTGCTTACAAGGAACTTTCAAGACCTGAGCGTTATATAGGTAAGCCAGACTATAGAACTTGGCTTAATTAAAGAATAACACGATTATCTAAGATAATGCATATAACGTGCATTATCTTAGATAACATTGGAGCAAAAAGAAATGAAAAAGAATAAAATTCTCATTACAATATATTACGTTGTTTTGGCCTTTATATTCTCGATTTTATTAAGCATTTTAGGTGAACTTGTTTTTAAATCATCTAAAAAGATATTTGATATGTTCACAGGAAATCTAGTAAGTACAATCATAAGTGGTATCTTATGCATATTAATAGTTGTATTTGGCGTTATGAAGAGATACCTACCAAAAAGAAATATTAACATAAATAACAAATATTATTGGATACAATTTGTACCTGGATCAATGTTTTTGTTAGTTTCCTTTATTTTAATTTTTGCAAATACAATTAGATTAATTGATTTAGGTCTAGGTCCATTTAATTTTATTATTGATTTTGCTAATAATCTAACATTAACAGATTTTACGATATTTGATTTTTGTCTCTTAAGCCCAATTATTGAGGAATTTATTTATAGAGTATTTGTCTTTAAGAAGTTGCAAACAATCTATATAGGAAAGATGCGTGTAATTGTTTCTGCTCTTATATTTGGATTTATTCATCTAAACTATAGTCAAGGAATAAAAGCGTTATTAATAGGATTAATCCTTGGCTGGATATACTACTACACGCATTCTTTTTTTCTGGTTGCATTTTTACATATCTTAAATAATACTTATTTTGTTGTAAGCAATCTTTACCCTTCAATGATTTACACTATAAAAGAAGGCTTTAATATTGCTGAACTTCTTATAGGAATCTTAATCGGTATAATAGCTATTCTTTTGATTCGCGCTTTTGTGAAAAATAACCCTGTGCGTTATGAAGAAGATGTTATTGAAGAACAAATGAAATTGCAATCGAATGAAGCAGTTGTAGATTGATTAAACAAATGATTGTGTTTTGTCAACTGGAAATGCATCAAAATGACAAGAAAAGTGCAGCACCCTGGCAATCCAATTTTGTTAATATAAGGTATGATTTTTTATCTTGTTTTCATCATGGAGTTTTCTAAGCGGTTACTTGGCCCCTCAAATACAATTAGGTGGCAAGCGTATCAATCATTATGGTTAGTGTCGCACCTGAAATTGCATCGCGAACCTTTGACGCATCCATAAACCGGGAAATAATTTCTCCTACCTTTCTGGTACCGAAGAAATTCATGGGAAGCCCCAAA
>JAAYNX010000060.1 GCA_012520615.1 Clostridiaceae bacterium
TAGCCTTGCAACAACTTTCCTTAAGAAATTATTGTAGTTTTCTCTGTCACTCGGATAAATATATTCAAAATCAATATCAAGCCCACTGTAATTCTTTTCTTCTAAAACACGCAAAACATTATTAATGAGAGTGTCCTGAATCGTTGTACTTCCAAGTATTATACTTGCAAGGTCACTATCAAATCCACCTTCTTCGCCAATATTGGTAATAACCATCAAAGGAGCTACTCTGAAGGAACGGGCAGCCTGTATAAGTGGGACATCTTCGATATTATCCAGGCTTCCATCTGCATTGACCTGATAACTAAAGATACTTAGGTAAGTAAGGTTAGGTAATGTTTTTCTCAGTACTTCCATGTCTATATTTGGGAAGGCATATCCATTTACTTCTATAGGACCGAATCTGATATTTCTCGGCGGAATTGTTATAGTCTGGCCTATAGCAAGTCTAGCAGGGTCTGTAATTTGTGGATTCGCGTTAATAATGTCACTTATACGCACCTGATATTCCATTGCTATAAGATAAAGGGATTCACCTCTTCTAACTATATGCTGTCTGGTACCTGGAAGAATAACTAGAGTCTGCCCTATTACAAGTTGATTAGGATTCGCAAGTTCATTATCTGATACTATTTTTTGCCATGATACACCGTATAAATTTGCAATTGAATAAACACTTTCGCCAGATTTTACTACATGAATCTCCATAACCCCACACTCCAAACCGCGTTATACAACTTCACCCATTACTTAAATCAAAGGTTTTGAACGGGTTACGAATCGTTAAAACCCGCTATTCAAAACCCACCGTTAAATAGGCAAAGTTACACAATAATTTAGTCTTTAATCTAGCATATGCAATGTGTTAAATTATTGTTTATAATGATTAGAGTATATCTGGTGATAAATTTTATAGATTTTTAAAGTATAATGGTGTAAACTTGTTAATCAAAGGAGCGTGTTATTATGGATATTAAAGTTGAATTAACCAAAAACCCTAAAGCAAAACCAGCACCAGAGAATCTTGCATTTGGCAATATTTTTTCTGACCATATGTTTATTATGGATTATGAGGAAGGCAAAGGATGGCATAATGCCAGAATCGTACCTTATAGTTCGATTAATTATGAGCCTTCCGTGATGGTTTTCCATTACGGCCAAGCAATTTTTGAAGGTCTCAAGGCATATAAAACTAATGGTGAAGTAGTTTTGTTCAGACCGGACCAAAATTTTAAGCGTTTGAATAATTCTTGTGATTCATTATGTATTCCTAAAATAGATGAAGCTTTTGCGTTAGAAGCTCTTAAGAAATTAATTGACATTGATAGAGATTGGGTACCAGATGCACCTGATACTTCTCTTTACATACGTCCGTTTATTATTGCTACCGAACCCCATGTAGGAGTTCATCCCTCAAGCAGTTATCAGTTTATAATTATAACAGGACCTGTTGGAGCTTATTATAAAGAAGGCCTCAATCCTGTTAAAATCTATGTAGAGTCTAATTATGTCCGTGCTGTAAAGGGCGGGCTTGGTGAAGCAAAAGCAAGTGCAAACTATGCCGCTTCTTTAAAAGCTCAGCAGGTGGCAGCGAAAAAAGGTTACACTCAAGTTTTATGGCTTGATGGAGTTGAAAGAAAATATGTTGAAGAAGTAGGAACAATGAATGTTTTCTTTGTTATCGGCGACGAAGTAGTTACGCCTGCTCTTAACGGAAGTATACTGCCAGGAATCACAAGAAAATCCTGTCTTGAGATTCTTCGTTCATGGGGGCTTAATGTTTCTGAAAGGAAAATCTCTATTCAAGAGATTTATGATGCCGCTGAAAAAGGCCAGCTAAAAGAAGCATTTGGTACCGGTACGGCAGCCGTTATCTCCCCTATCGGAGAGCTTTGTTGGAATGATAAAAAACTTACTTTGAGCGGTGGAAAAATCGGCGAACTCTCACAAAAGCTATATGATAATATAACGGGAATTCAATATAAAAAATTATCTGATCCGTTTAATTGGGTTGTTAAGGTTTAAAAGATAGGCATATAAAGCTATAAAGAGTCAACAAAATATGTTGGCTCTTTATTGTTGCCTAAACCATTACGCAAAGGCAGTCTAAGTTATTCTTGACTATATTATTACTCATCAAATCTTTCTCTAAAGGTGCATTTCTGGCAAAGCTCTTCAACAGTTTCTCTTCTTTTAAAGCCTTTCACAATATTGCATGCTCTTTCGCTGCCTATAATTTCGGAGAATTTTGATGTATGAATATTCCCAAGATTTATTATTCCTTCACCGTCTAGACAACATGGTACAACAGTTCCATCTACCAAAATAGCAACCTGATTATAAAGGCCATAACAAAAGCCAGTTTTATTTAATTCAGTCCGCCTTATGTCGGGCCACCCAAATTGATAATCTTGATTTAAGTATAATCTGTCAGCTAGCTTAATACCTCTTTCCTGAATGATTTTTTCCTGTATTTTATAAGATAGGGAAAATTCTTTTTCAATATATTTCAATATTTCGTTATTTTTTTCTCGCTTAAGATTTATCTCATTATTTTTATCTAGATTCCAAAGTCTAAGGGCAATAATAATTTTTGATTTATTCAGTGCTTCATTTACGAAGGACAGGATATTGGCGATATATTTTTCTTTGCTTTCTTTCACCTTATTTCCATCAAAGCTCTGCAAGGAAAAGTTTATCTGCCGTATTGCTGGCTTTGCTATAAGCATTTCCCTTACTTTATTAATCAGTGTTCCATTGGTGGTTATATTCACCTTAAGCCCCGCATCATGGCTCGTATCTAAGATTCTATCTAGCTCCGGATGAAGAAACGGCTCTCCCTTTACATGTAAATAAATATAATCAGTATAGTCTTTAATTTGCCCTAATATTTTACTAAATGACTCAATACTCATGAACTCTAATTTACGCCTTGTTTCTGGGCAAAAATCGCACTCAAGATTGCATACATTGGTTATTTCTATATAAATCTTTTTATACTTTTTCATCCCTTTTTACCTCGGCCTAAATTTTAATAGAACCTGATAATCAAAGCTATTGTCTGATTTACTATATGCCGTTTCTAATAAATAATATAGAAGATATCTCAATTAATCAAATGAATTTTATTGAAGGATGTGTGAAATGTTCTCCATATAAGAGCAATAAAATAGCCGGCTCTCTGGCTTGAACCGGCTTTTGGTATTTGGCTGCGGATTAAGGATTTGAACCCTAACAAACTGAGCCAGAGTCAGTCGTGCTACCGTTACACCAATCCGCAATAAATAATTTATTGGATGGAAACAGCAATTAATTGTAATGCCGTTTCACACAGCGATTATCATTATAATATTATTAGCAAATGTTTTCAAGCCCTAAATTTAAATTTTATTAAATTAGAAACGAAAATCTATTGCTTTATATGACCCGCTGCTATGGGCATGGCAAATAGCAACAGCAAGTGCATCGGCTGCATCATCCGGTTTTGGAATTTTCTCAAGATTTAATAATATCTTAACCATTTGCTGTACCTGTTCTTTTTTTGCTCGACCATAACCAACCACAGATTGTTTTACCTGAAGGGGTGTATATTCATATACTTTTATACCTGCCTTAGCTGCAGCTAAGAGTACTACTCCCCTGCCATGACCGACTTTAATTGCTGTTTTCACATTGGTATTAAAAAATAGTTCCTCAACAGCCATTGCATCGGGTTTATATTTTGAAATTAGCTCGTCAAGACCATTGTTTAAAGTTAATAGCCTGTCCAATAATTCTAAACCAGCTTCGGTAGTAATAGCCCCTACATCAATTATAGAAAACTTATTGCCTGTGTATTCGATAACGCCATAACCTGTTATTGCAAAACCGGGATCAATTCCTATTATTCTCATGCGTTTACCCCAATCAATAATGTAAATAATAATAAGTATAAATTTAGTATACATAGTCTTGCATAAATATGCATGACATTGTATAATTATAAAGAACCAACCCGAAACGTAATTTTAGATTACAATCGAGATTAAGGGACATTTATGTTCTATAATAAGATATCAACCTAATTTTAGCACAGATTGGAGAGATTTTTAATGAGTAAGGAAAAAATAGTTCTTGCCTATTCAGGAGGCCTTGATACGTCAATCATTATTCCATGGCTTAAAGAAAACTATGATGCAGAAGTTATCGCAGTAGCTGCTGACGTGGGACAAGCTGAAGAATTGGATCATTTAAATGAAAAGGCAATAAAAACGGGTGCTAGCAAGATTTTTATAGAAGATCTTACAGAAGAATTTATTACTGATTTCATATATCCCACCCTTAAAGCCGGTGCAGTTTATGAAGGCAAATACCTTCTTGGTACTTCTTTTGCAAGGCCTATCATCGCAAAGCGTCTTGTTGAAATAGCCGAAAGAGAAGGTGCTACTGCCATTTGTCATGGCGCAACAGGAAAAGGCAATGACCAGGTGCGTTTTGAACTTACTATTAAAGCCCTTGCTCCTCACCTAAAAATAATAGCTCCGTGGAGAATTTGGGATATTAAGTCTAGAGAAGAAGAAATTGATTACGCTATGGCAAGAAATATTCCTATACCTGTTAGCAAGAATAGTAATTACAGCCGGGATCGTAATATTTGGCATTTGAGCCATGAAGGTTCTGAGCTTGAAAGTCCGGCTAATGAACCTATTTATGATAGGTTGCTTCAGCTTTCAGTAACCCCCGAAAATGCTCCGGACTGCCCTACCTATGTAGAAATAGAGTTTGAAAAAGGTATTCCTGTTAAGGTTAACGGAAACAAGCTTTCTCCTATTGATCTTATGAAGACATTAAATAAACTTGGCGGAGAAAACGGTGTAGGTATAATAGACATCGTAGAAAATCGTCTTGTAGGCATGAAGTCACGTGGTGTTTATGAAACACCTGGTGGAACAATCCTATACGCTGCTCACCAGGAACTTGAAAATATTACTCTCGACAGAGATACATCCCACTATAAGGCACTTGTGGCACAGAGGTTTGCGGAACTTGTTTACTTTGGACAATGGTATACCCCTCTTCGTGAAGCAATTTCTGCGTTTGTTGATTCCACACAGAAATATGTTACTGGTACAGTAAAGCTAAAGTTATATAAAGGCAATATTATACCGGCAGGAACAACTTCCCCCTATTCTCTTTTTAGTGAGGAACTATGTACCTTTGAAGAGGATAATGTCTATAACCAAAAAGATGCGGAAGGTTTTATTAATCTCTTTGGTTTGCCTTGCACGGTTCAAGCTAACATGAAGAAACTGAACAATATTAAAGATTAATTATTAGTAGTATAATTAACACTGCCGGCTATTTTTATAGTTGGTAGTGTTAATTTAGAATTGAGGGTTATTATGAAGCTTTGGGGCGGTAGATTTTCAAAGAATACAGACGAATTAATGGATGACTTTAACTCATCAATACATTTTGACAGCAGGATGTATAGACAAGATATATTAGGTAGCGCAGCGCATGTTAAAATGCTTGGTTCCTGCGGGATTATAGCCCAAAATGACGCAGAACTAATCTATAAAACTCTTTTTGAGATTCTCGAAGATATTGAGAATGGCAAAGTAGAGTATGAGGTTTCGGCAGAAGACATTCATATGAATATCGAGACACTTCTTATTAATAGAATTGGTAATGTTGGAAAACAGCTTCATACCGGCAGGAGTAGAAATGATCAGGTTGCATTGGATATCCGTATGTATTTAAAAGATGAAATCATTACTCTAAAAACCATGCTAAAGAATCTCCTTGAAGTTCTTCTAAGGATTTCCGAAGAAAACCTTGATACGATAATGCCAGGGTACACACACTTACAAAAAGCACAACCCATAACTCTTGCACATCACCACATGGCATATTTTCAAATGTTTAAAAGGGATATTGAAAGACTAAATGATTGCACTAAAAGAATGAATATTATGCCCTTGGGGTCAGGAGCTCTGGCTGGAACAACATATCCTCTAAATAGACAGATGGTTGCTTCTGAATTAGGCTTTGATAGTGTTACTTCCAACAGTTTAGACGGAGTAAGCGACAGGGATTTTGCTATTGAATTGGCTTCCTGCCTTTCAATAATCATGATGCATTTATCAAGATTCAGTGAAGAGATTATTCTTTGGTGCACAGAAGAATTCTCATTTATAGAACTTGATGACGCATACAGTACCGGGTCTTCAATTATGCCTCAGAAAAAGAATCCTGACGTTGCAGAACTGGTTCGTGGCAAAACCGGGCGTGTATATGGAAGTCTCCTCTCCCTCCTTACAGTGATGAAAGGGCTCCCTCTGGCATATAACAAGGATATGCAGGAAGATAAAGAAGCAATTTTTAATGCAGTAGACACAGTTAAACTCTGCCTTCCCATCTTTACAAAAATGCTTGATACTATGAAAATTAATAAAGAATCTATGTATAATGCTGCTAGAGGCGGCTTTACCAATGCTACCGATATGGCTGACTATTTAGTGAAAAAAGGAATTCCATTTAGGGATTCGCATGAAATCATAGGGCGGATGGTAACATATTGTTTAGGGAAAAATATTAGCATTGATGATATGAGCATGGATGAGTTTAAAACCTTTTCAGATTTGATTGAAAATGATGTTTATACTGCCATCAATCTTACAACCTGCGTAAACGAAAGAAAGATTACAGGCGGGCCTGCCAAGGAAAGTGTTATAGAACAAATTAAAATTGGCAAGGAATACATCTCCTGCGATTTCCTATAAGTTAAGATTTCAATATTCGTTATAATGTAATAAAAAGCTCTTTGGTATGTATAATCTGTAATTAATATTACCAAAGAGCTTTTACTACTTATAGAACTCATTAAAAAAGCCTCGATTTTATTTCATCGAGGCTTTTTAATAAGGTTTTGCTTTTTTATCTAACGCCTTTCCAAAGCTATGCCAGGAATTTCTTATCTTCCCCCGCATTTCTTCATCAAAAGTACTCTCGACGACACTATTCAATTGTTTCCTCATAGCGTAATACTCTTTGAGATCAAACTCTTCCTTCATAAGGAGTTCATCCATTTCATCAAGCCAACTAATAAGATATTGAACACCCATATACTCTTTTGTAATCTTTTTCCTAAGGTGAGCAACTACTAGTTTTACGGCTTTTCTTTTTACATCCAAGTCATCTATTGGCTTCTTAATATCCTTTACTGACATTTTCCTCCTCCTTTCAAGATATTAATAGTTTTTTGTGCATAGCGTTATACAGTACTTACACTTAATAAGCGCTGTATCAAAAAAAAATCACAACCCGATAATAATATATTACCGGATCGGGATAATAGTACAAATGCCTATGCTTAATAACGTAATTGGAAACTATCATTACTATCTTACATCATTTTGCAACATAAATCAATGTTTCCCATATAAATATTATTTTATTGATAGGCATTATAACTACCGCACCCGCCATCGAAAGCTGGTGAAGGTCGCTTCACCGTATCGTAGGAAGGTACTAATATGTAATTAATACCTTGTTATTTAGCTTTTCAGTATTTATTGTTCCGGATTTTTCTTCTGGGACTACAATTGTTGTTGGATCACCGTCACTGATAAACATACGGGTTGAAGTCATCCTAGGAAGCCACCATGTGAGATCTGCATTTACTGCCACTCTCCCCTGTGCTCGAATTCTCGCCACATATAGGCTGTTATATTTATTAGAAATTACGGGCACAGATGGATTAGCGCCTACAGCCATAATCGTTTCGTTGTAATAATCTGTATTATTATAAGTGCCGCTTTGCAGTAATGGCCACAGGCTCTTATCAGAAGGTCTTCCTCCGTGGGGCAAAGCTAATGAATAAAAGCGTAAACCCGGTAAAATCTCATCGGCTTTCTGCTGATTTTTGCCAATAGCTTCTTTGATTTTGCTGAAATTTTCAGGTTTACTGAAATTTACATGCCCCCAGGTATGAGTGCCAAGCTCAAGCCCTAAGCCTTGAAGTATCTCAAAACGCTCTTTTAGAGTACCTTCCCCTTTAAAGGTATTATCTCCTATATCCATATTAACATAAAAAATTCCTTTAAGGCCGAAGTCAGGATGTTTTTCGTTAAAAGCTGCCATAATGCCTACCGCTGATTTAGGATTTACTTTCAATATTCCATCTTCTTCAATTAAATTAAACTGCCCTGGTGTACCGTCATCAAATGTAAACACCATTGGCATGGTGCCCGCGGGTACGGATATATTGCATTCAATGAAGTCTGCCATACTAATCAGCCTATAGCCGCTGTCATAGAGTGTTTGGAGAAGGGCTTCAAATTCAGCAAAGGTAGTCGTGTATTCATTATCGGTATTTTCCTCATAGGCTTCTATGAACCTATGAAACATTATGATAGGTATTTCACCGGACTCATTAGGTAAAAAATTATCATAATCTGTTCTGATAATAAGATTATTATCGGGCTCTTCTGTTTCTTGCGGACTTGCCGACGGTGAAGCAACAGGACTAGTAGATTCAACTGGTGCCGGTGTTGTCGTGTTTGTCGGTGTTGCAGACACAGTTGGGGTTTGGCTTCCCTCTGCTATATCAGGTTTATTGCCTTTTAACGCAATTATTACTACTAATAAAATTATAATACTCAATCCGGTCAATACTGAAATTAGTCTTTTTACATTTAGCTTTCTCTTTCGCATTTTGTTCTTGCCTTTCGTAGTTAATTTAATATTCTATGCCTTTTCTGGCGCGGATTCCTTTATCAAAAGGGTGTTTTTCTTTTTTCATAACAGTAATATAATCAACTTTATCTTTAATAGCTTGTGATGCTTTTCTGCCTGTTATAACAAATTCGGCAGAGGGAAATTTATCAAAAACAGCAATCAATTCTTCCTCATGTAACAATCCCAAATCAATAACATCCAATATCTCATCAAAGACTATAAGCGAAAAATCACCGTTTGAAATAATATCTTTAATCTTATTAAAACCTTTCACAATATCTTCTTTTATTTCACTTAGCTGGCTTTCATTAACGTTAAAAACAAAATCCTTATGACGCATATAAGGCCTTATAAAGGTTACTCCGTTCAAGCCTGTTAATATTTTCATTTCACCAGTATCAGAGCTTTTAAGAAACTGGGAGAACAAAATTTCGCCGTCACAACCAAGATTTCTTATTGCAAGCCCGATAGCAGCGGTTGTTTTACCCTTTCCATCTCCTATATAAGTATGAATCATACAATCTAGCCTCTTTAATACCTAGAAAAATATAAAATGACAAGATCCCAAACTCTCTTGTCATTTTTATTATATTACATTTAGTGTATAAAAACAATATGTTGCTATTAGAGCTTTCTGCTATTATAGCGATATCCGCTGCTCCCTTTCTTTTTGATTTTATCAAATAATCCTGGGGAACTGTTCTTATAGCTTTGAGATTTTTTAGGACGAGTCGCCAGAATGGACGAGATAGCACCTGTTAATAACGCAATTACACCAAAGAGTGCAGTATTTAAAGAAAAGCTGATTCGTATATCCAATATGCTTCCAATAATGTAAGTTAAAACAACATAAAGAAATGCTGTCAGCAGACTTGATATCAAGCTGTTGCCCGGATTTTTTTTGGCGGCCATTGAACCGCCCGCAAAAACACCTAATACTGTTGCAGCTATTGCAGACGGAAAAGTATACATCTCGGGAAAGTCCGTGAAACAAAGGAGAAATGCAGTAACTAATAGTATAATAAAAGTTACTAAAAGTGATACCGCCACCGCCTTCAATATGCTTCTTAAATAGCCTGAGGAAACTTTATTTCTGTAATTATCTTCCACAATAATTCCCCCGATAAAGGTCTTGTCAGCTACTTAATACTATTCAACCATATTAAAACATAGAACCAGTATTGTAACCCATTGATGTAATTTTGAATAGAATATATTGAGTTCAAAAGGCATGGGAGGTTTTCATATGTTCGGATCAAGAGGATTTAACTTTTTCGGCGGCAATTGCGAAGTTTTAATGTTCATTATCCTTTTCCTTCTCCTATTCTGTAACGGATGTGGCGATGACAACAAGTGCTGCGATTAGCAGTAGGGTAATTTAAATTTACCTGAAAGGAGGTGCCGTTTATGCGGAGTTGTGGACGTGGTGATAACGATTGCACAATATTATTCTTTATTCTTATTTTCCTCTGCTTGTTCTTCAATAAAGATGGCGGCTGCTGTGATTAAATTAAAAAAGCGGGGGTTGTTCACTCCCGCTCTTTTCTATTATGTATTAATTATATTCGCTATACGTTATTATTTATTTATATATTATTTCGTTTTATTTTCTTCTTTGGCAGCGTTAACCTGATTGAAGTAGTTCCTAATGTACATCAGTGCAGCAAATAAAGCCATTCCTACGCATATCCAAAATATAACATCCGTTATGTACCTAGGAACATCAAAAAACACAAGCATAATTGCGATAAACATTATTACGGAAGTTAGTTTACCAAACCATTTACTAGACATATCAAACTTTTTTCTATACAAATAAATTCCTGAAATCAGCAGAAATAGCTCTTTAAATAGTACAAGCCATGGTATTATTTTAGGAATCATTTCTTTTATTGAAAACATAAATAATGCTGCTAGTTGCATCATTTTATCAGCTAAAGGATCTGCTATCTTTCCGAATGTGGTTATCAAGTTAAAACGACGCGCTATGATACCGTCCAATACATCGGTAAACTCAGCTAGCAAAAATATAACTATTGCTGGATATATCATATCTTTCTGCATAAACACAACAAATACAGGCACTGCGGCCATTCTTAATACTGTTAAAATATTTGGAATATTCTTTGAAATAATGCTCATATAAATTATTCTCCTGTAACATTATTAAACATTGGCAAGAGCTTTTCAGAGATTTCAGGTTTGTATTTAGAAATATTAACAGGCTTTAAGTCTGTCCCGGTCCAAGCATGTTCAGTAATTCCTTTTCCGCAAAATAAATCTCTGTTTTCTGCATATATTTCATAGCCCATTATTAAGCGCACCTTAGTAGCTTTAATCAATCTAGTTTTTACTAAAACAGAATCACCATATTTTAAAGGACTTTTATACTCACATGATAACTTGATTAAAGGAAGCATTAAGCCAAGCCTTTCAAGTTCATCGTATGAAATACCATAGTGTTTTATAAAATCTGTTCTACCACATTCAAACCAGACTGGATATACTGAGTGGTGCACAACACCCATTTGATCTGTTTCAGCATATCTAACAGGAAAACGTGTTTCAACTATCATGTTTAACGAGCCACCTCATAACGCCAATATTTTACTTAAATTAATTAATTCATTATCAATTGTTTTTTTCATGCTAAGCGCTTCCATTATATCAATATCAACAAGCTTACCGTCGTTTATTGCTACAACTCGATTATTCCGGCCTTCTGCAAGACATTGGATTGCTCTGGCTCCAAGCCGGCTACCCATTACTCTATCTGTGATTGTAGGTGATCCCCCTCGTTGTATGTATCCTAGAATTGTTGCCCTTGTAGTAATCTGAGTTTTTTCTTCAATGTATTTTGCAATGTCAACTGCTCCACCGACTCCTTCAGCAACTATAACCAAATAGTGCTTCTTCCCACGGTTCCGCCCATCAATAATAGGAATAACTATATCTTTGTCAATATCAAATTCTTTTTCAGGAAGGATAATAGCTTCTGCTCCACCTGCAATTCCACAGTTTATCGCAATCCAACCTGCTTTTCGACCCATTACCTCCAAAACACTGCAACGTTCATGAGAATAAGAGGTATCTCTAATTTTATCAATGGCATCTAAAACTGTGTTCATAGCAGTATCATACCCAAGAGTATATTCTGTGCAAGCTATATCATTATCAATGGTACCGGGAATACCTATAACATTCATGCCTAGTTCGCATAAATCCTTTGCACCTCTAAATGAACCGTCTCCGCCTATTACGACGAGAGCATCAATACTAAAAACCTTAGCCATTGACATAGCCTTTTCTAGGCCGGCAGGTGTCGCGAATTCACTGGATCTGGCAGTTTGAAGGACAGTACCGCCCCGTTGAATAATGTCCCCTACCGAGCGTAATTGCATTTCTTCGATATCACCATTTAATAAACCTTCATAACCTTTATTAATACCCAGCACCTTGAAACCATTATATATTCCGGTTCTTACTACTGCCCGAACAGCAGCGTTCATCCCGGGTGCATCTCCTCCACTGGTTAAAACCGCAATAGTTTTTATTTGGTTCATGTTTCCCTCCTGAAATATTAAATAATTCATCAAAATAACATCACTCGTTACCGAAATCGAAGATTTCGAACGGGTCCCGAGTCATTGAAACTCGAGGTGACCATTTGTCCATACTCTTCACCTTGTTGATGAGGTGAAATCTTTATTCTCGTTATAAAATACCCGTGTAAGTGAAACACGGGTAAGTCTTAAAATCCTTTTTCAATGATTATGCCGTGAGCTTCTTCGACCTCGGCTTCTGGAACTGAAACTTCGAAATAATCGTCTGTTTTTTCTTTTCGATTTACGGGATTAATTCTGACCAGAATTCCTCCCTCTTCGAGCACAGACTTGAGCTTTTCTGCTATCTCTTTATTTTGCGCCATGTAAACAACCGTCCACATATTAAAAGTGCCCTCCTTGTCTGCTCCCGGACTCAACCTCACCATGACTGCAATATACTCTTGCTTTTCCTCTAATCTTTATGGCAGATGTTTGTTCGGTAAACTGAGCTATAAGTAATTCACCTTTGTCCAAAATCTCTGTATGATGGAGCCGGGTATCCTTACCCCGCGTAAGTCCGATTACATTTACTCCATTTTCTTCTGCTGCAATTACTATATAATCAGCATACGATTTATCGGTATCATTTCTTTCCAATGTATCACCTCAAAATCATATTATATTATTTTTATTCAAAGTGCAAGTATAACTGTATCTCACATGTTGTATGAAGTATTACTAGCACATTAACTCTTTACATGATCTGCACCTAAAAGAGCTGTAAGTTCGGAAATTAAAAGCTCACTTATTTGCACATTAAATCTTAGTTTTGGCTTTTGTGCCTCGTCAATATACACCAAAGCCCGTTCTTGTCCTTCAAAATACTTTAATAGGGATATTGCGGCTTTCCTTTTTGCTTCTGTAGTTTCTTCATCAAACAATACCTTTAAAACTCTATTTTGGTTTGCTGAGCTATTGTTTGCCTGAGTTAAAACTTTACTGTTTTCATAATTGTTATTAGGCTCATGTATTATATTATTTCCCAACACTCCGTTTGATTCGGAAATATCATTTTGCTTTATGTATTCATTTCCAGTTTCTTGTGAATCAGTGCTATATATTCCGTTTGTATTCATTGATTCTAAAGGTTTTATTTTATCGGCTAAGATTTTAGGTTGTTCATCCTCTTTAACTGATATTTTTCCCTCAACAATAATTTGGCTTTCATTTGATAAAAAGCTGGCAAAACGCTCATAAATATTGGGGAAAACTATAACTTCTATCTGCCCGTACAAATCCTCAACAGTTACAAAAGCCATCATCCGATTATTCTTGGTACTTATAGATTTTATATCTGCAACAACACCGGCTATACGAACAAATTCACCATCGCTTAATCTACTTCCATTTGAAGAACCTTCTTCAGACACCTCAAAATCATAGGAGTATACTGTGACCAAATTTTTGATTATTTCCATATACTCATCTAAGGGATGACCGGAAATATATAATCCCAGCATGTCCTTTTCCATTGATAAAAGCAGTTTAGAATCATATTCAGCCATCTGCGGCCATTCAATAGTGGCTGTTTCATCAGGAGTTTGGGCAACATCAAATAAAGTCATCTGCCCTGAAATCATTGATTTGCGTTTTTGAGATACACGGTCAAGGATTTTTTCGTAGTTGGCTATAAGTCTTGACCGATATATATCAAAAATATCAAAGGCTCCGCATTTTATCAGGCTTTCCACTGTTTTTTTATTCAGTTCTTTTCCTTCCAGCCTTTCGCAAAAATCTATAAAACTTTTAAACTCACCATTTTTATTGCGCTCTATGATTATATTTTGAATAACGTTAGCACCGACATTTTTAACAGCAAACAAACCAAATCTTATTACACCGTTTTTAACAGAAAAAGAGCTTTCACTTTCATTAATATCCGGCGGAAGAACCTTAATACCCATTTTCCGGCATTCCATAACATACTGGCTAACCTTGCCAAGGCTGCCCATGAAGCTGTTTAAAAGTGCAGCCATAAATTCGATAGGATAATAATGTTTAAGCCATGCAGTCTGGTACCCGACATAGGCATAGGCCGCGGCATGGGATTTATTAAAGGCATAGCTGGCAAAGTCCATCATTTCATCAAATATTACATTTGCTGCAGCTTCCGATACTCCATTACGAATTGCCCCAGGAATATTGACATTACCCTTTTCATCAAGACTCCCATGTATAAAATTTTGACGCTCGGCATCCATGACTTCTTTCTTCTTTTTTGACATGGCGCGACGCACCAGATCACTTCTACCTAAGGAATAACCTGCTAGTTCACGGCAGATTTGCATTACTTGTTCCTGATATACCATGCAGCCGTATGTTACATTCAATATTGGCTCCAGCTTTGGGGTAACATATGTAACATTGTGCGGATTATTCTTATTTCTAAGATATCTCGGAATTTGATCCATGGGACCCGGGCGGTAAAGAGAAATACCCGCTATAACATCTTCAAGGCAATTAGGTTGTAGTTCTTTCATAAAGGTTGTCATGCCCTGACTTTCAAGCTGAAAAACGCCTGAGGTATCCCCTTTGCTAATCATTTCGTAAACATTACTATCTTCATAATTTATACTATCGATATCAATTTCAATGTTTTTGTCTTTCTTTATAAGCTCAAGCGCATCTCGTATGACCGTAATAGTACGAAGGGCTAAAAAGTCCATTTTTAAAAGCCCCAACTCTTCTAAGGTATTCATAGGAAACTGTGTTGAAATAAGACCTTCATTACAATATAAAGGTACAAATTCGGTAAGGGGCTCACTGGATATTACAACTCCCGCAGCATGGGTTGATGCGTGGCGAGGCATTCCTTCCAAAACTTTTGCGTTATCTAGCAGTTCATGAATACGGGGATCTGAATTATACAACGCCTTTAATTCGGGAACCATATCTATAGCTTCACCGATAGTTATATGCTTTGAAGGTATCATTGGAATAAGCTTGGCTACTTTATCAACCTCATTATAGGGTACTGCAAGTGCCCTGCCTACATCTCTTACTGCTCCTCGCGCTGCCATAGTACCAAAGGTAATAATTTGAGCTACATGATCTTCCCCATATTTTCTGACCACATAATCAATTACTTCCTGCCTTCTTTCATAGCAGAAATCAATATCTATATCGGGCATTGATATTCGTTCAGGATTTAAAAAACGTTCAAATATAAGATTATGCTTGATTGGGTCTACATTGGTGATTTCAAGGCAGTATGCCACTATACTTCCTGCTGCCGAACCCCTTCCGGGGCCTACCATTATCCCGTTATCCCGGGCATATTTAATAAAGTCCCAGACAATCAAGAAATAATCAACATAGCCCATTTGTTCTATAACAGAAAGCTCATATTCTAAACGTTCTAAAAGAGACGGACTTTTGCTGTAACGCTTATGAAACCCTTTTATACATTGGGTACGCAAATAATCAAAGGGTGTTGTTCCTTCGGGTACCTCGAATTTAGGAAGATGAAGATTACCGAATTCTAATTCGACATTGCAGGCTTCAGCCACACGAACAGTATTTAAAAGTGCTTCGGGATAAGCCTTAAAATGTTCCCACATTTCTTCTTGGCTCTTTAGATAGAATTCATCAGTTTCAAATTTTAATCTATCAGCATCATCAATGGTTTTGCCTGTTTGAATGCAAATCAATATTTCCTGTGCTCTTGCATCTTCTCTGTTAATATAGTGGATATCATTTGTGGCAATCAGCGGAATGCCAGTTTCTTCAGAAAGCTTGATAAGTTCGGCATTCACTTGCTTTTGCTCTTCCATATTATTATATTGCAGTTCGAGAAAGAAATTTCCATCTCCCATTATATTGTTTAGGTTCAGAGCAAGCTCACAAGCTCCTTTATAATCGCCGTTCAATAGCTTTTGAGGAATATCTCCCCCTATGCATGCACTAAGGCATATTAAACCTTCGTGATACTCCTCCAATAATTTATAATCAATTCTGGGTTTATAGTAAAAGCCCTCTATATAAGCAATAGAAACAAGCTTCATAAGGTTTTTATATCCGTTATTGTCTTTAGCAAGCAGTATCAAATGACCTTGGTCGGAATCCTGTCTGGGGTCTTTATCCTTATAGGTTCGGGGAGCCGTATATACTTCACAGCCTAAAATCGGCTTAATACCTTCTTTTTTGCATGTTTTATAAAATTCAATGACACCATGCATTGAGCCGTGATCGGTGATGGCAAGGCATTTCATATTAAGCTCTTTTGCCCTGTTAACAAGTGGGGTAATACGGCAAGCACCATCTAGTAAGCTATATTCAGTGTGAAGATGCAGATGAACAAAATCTTTCAATTTATACCTCTTAAAAGAACACAATTTCTTTTATATTTTAACACAATATGCTTACTAATGGAGAAAAAAATCGTTCATTTCTTTATTAGATTTATGGTATATTCTTCCGTTATTACTTTATGAACCTTAACATCGTAATTGTCAAAGGGAATTGAATTAAATACCTGAAATGAATACGCTACACCAATAAATATTGTGGTGGCCGGGCATCGGGAAAGAAATCTATCATAATATCCTCTACCGTGCCCCATGCGGTTTCCTGTTTTATCAAAAGCAAGGCCCGGTACGATTATAGAATCTATCTTATCGATATCTACCAACTTATTTTCAGTCGTAGGCTCTAAAATGCCGAAAGAGCTTTCAAAAAGCCCCTCATTATTTATGCTGTTTATCTCTCTAGCTTCCATTTCAACTGAATTAATTACTCTAGGAAGACATAATACTTTACCTTGATCTAAAATCCACTGGTTTAAAGGTTTTATATCAACCTCTTTTCCATAAGGCATATATGAAAAGATTACTTTCGCCTGTAATAAATCAGGAAGACTTTCTAAAGTCCTTACTATTGTTTCAGATGCGTTTTTCGCAGCATTTTCATTTAGCTGGTTTCGTTTTTTACTTATTTCTTTCCTAAGTTGGTTTTTCTCCATAGGAATTACCTCAATTATTTGTTGCGATTTTATCTACGGACGTACATCTGCTTCTTCGGTCGCTTCGCTCCCTCACAAGCAGTGTTACGGCCGCAGCAGTAGCTTGCTTCCAATCGGTCTTCACTTTGCTCGACCTCTTGGGCAAGCCTTGCATAGGACGTACA
>JAAYNX010000065.1 GCA_012520615.1 Clostridiaceae bacterium
ACTTCAATTTCATCCCTGCTACATTGAGCTTTGGAAAAGAAGAATTTAAAATTGCAGTTGGTGTGAACGATGTAGATAGTGTTGGCGAAAATTGGGAGAAATTTAAAAAGACTTTTGAAAATGCAAAAAAATCAGCGGCTACTGTAAAAGGATTAAGAGACAGTATGAAAGCTTTTGGTGGAAAGACACGCAGTTTTAGCATTAAAAAAGGTTTTGAGCCTGACTTGGATGCTTATGGTTATATCGAAGGTGTAATAGTTAACGGTATACCTAAAGTAACCAGTGGGTCAATAGCTCTAATAGCTGAAGGAAAATATACCAGCCAGACACAATATTTGATAGGACCGGTTCCTGTCTACTTTGAAATAGGCGGAGGAGTTAAACTGGAATATATTGGAGATATCTTCGGGTTTAATCTTGAAACAGGTGAAGCTGTGCTTAATTCACAGTTAAAAATAACACCAAGTTTTGAACTGGGTGCGGGGTTTGGTATAGCAAAAGTATTGACGGTAGGCGGTTCAGGTGAAGCAAAACTTGAATTTTTAATTATCGGTAAAGAAGACTATTTAAAGGTTACATTTACCGGAAGCTTGAAATTAAAGGCGACAGCATTATTTTTCAGTGCTGAAAAAGAAATTGCAAAGGGTACATGGAACCTTTACGAATCGCATCCTCGCAATAAGTCTTTGATGATGGCAAATCCTTATGAAGATGCCGGATTCGATATGTACAATCCGGATGAATATAAAATGATGTCCAGGGATTATATTGAAAGGCCGTCGGAATGGTTGGGAAACCGGCGATTAATGCGGTCAATGGCAACAGGATTTACCAATAAAGAAATTAAAGTTCTAGGAACCAATATATATCCTAATGCTCAGCCGCAACTGGTTAATTTGGAGGATAAACAGGTTCTGGTATGGATTTCCGATAATCCTAAGAGAACATCTGCCAACAGAACTATGCTGGTTTATTCTGTATATGATAAGAACAGCGGCATATGGAGTGAACCTGTAGCAATAGATGATGACGGTACGGCAGATTTCTATCCGCAACTTGCGCAGGATGGAAGCGACCTTTATGTTGTATGGCAAAACTGCAATAAAACCTTCACTGAAGATGTATCATTGGAAGAAGTTGTAGCTTCGGGTGAGATAGCCGTCAGCAAATTTGACGAAGAAACCTGCACATTTGGAAAAGCAGTTCGCTTAACAGAAAATGATGTGGTTGATATGCTGCCGCAAATAGCTGTATCAAACGGTAATGCTTATATAGCATGGATTAGAAACAATGAAAATGACATCTTCGGTGTTGAAGGTGAAAACTCAATTTACTACAGTGAGCTTAAGGATAATGAATGGTCAAGTCCCGAACTTCTCAGTGAAGGCTTGAATGCAATTGTTTCCTTGAGTACCGGGTTTATTGATGACTCATTTGCAGTTGCATATGCTTTGGATGGAGACGATATGCTCGAAACAATAGATGACACGGAGATATACATAGTGAAGCCTGGTAGTACAGATTTAAGAATTACTGATAATGATACTATGGATTCTTCACCTGTATTCTCAAGTTTCAATGGAACAGGAGCTTTATATTGGTACAATGAAGGAAACATATTATACATAACTCAGATAGGCGATGAGCCGGACCGTGTCTTTGACGAAGCAAAACCGGGACTTAAAGATGATTTTAAGGTTGCAGAGGGAAGTAACGGTGAAACGGCAATAATATGGACTAATACCTCGGAGGGCTCAAGTGCAATATATACAGCGATTTACGACCTCGACAGTACTGCATGGAGCGATGTTGTGAAGCTTTCGGATGTTGAGGGTGAAATTCAATCACCCGATGGTATTTTTGACGAGGACGGCAACTTCAGCATTGCATTCAGCAGACTGACCGAGCTGGAGGATGGAAGTGAACAGGCTGATTTGTGCATTATCAGGGTTGTTCCATCCTACAATCTGTCTGTTAACGGTGTGAATTTTGACCATAGTGAAGTTATACCCGGTACACAGCTGGCGATTGATGTTGAAGTAACGAACAATGGAGAAATAGGTGTTGAAGAATTGGTTGTCGATATTTTAGACGGGGACGAAATAATCAATTCTCAAGCAGTTCAGGTAAGCTTAAGGCCGGGAGAGAGCAAAACGGCGACGGTATTGATGAACTTGCCGGATACCATAACAAAGAAGACGTATAGCATTAGAGTTTCAACCGTAGAGGGTGAAGAATACAACACAGACGACAATACTAAACAGTTTACAATTGGATTTACTGATATCACTGTTCAGCTGGAGAGGTACAGTGAGGGAGACATTGAGTATGTAACTGCCAATGTCATAAACTTAAGCCATGTGCCTACAGGAGCAACTTTAAAAGTAACAAAGGGCAGTGAAGACGGTGAAGTGATAGACACAAAGGTTATAGAAAGCACAGATGATATAGTAAAATTTGAATATCAATTTGACAAAAAGGTACTATGCGCGGACAACGAGTCGGAGATAATGTATTTTACCGTTATAGCCGATGAAGAAGAGCTTTATACCAGCGATAACGTTAAATTTATTGTTTTAACCAATGAAAAGAGCGTTAATGAAACCAGTGTATCGGGATATATTTCAGTAGATATGGA
>JAAYNX010000103.1 GCA_012520615.1 Clostridiaceae bacterium
ACGACGATGACGACGTAGATGATGACGTGGATAACGACTATAATGCCAACAATAGTACAAAAAATAAGGATAAGGACAATAATAACAAGTACAACAATAACAACAACAATAATAACAGCAGCAATAACAATAACAAAAACAATAACAATTACAATAATAACAAAAATAAAGATAAAGATACAAAAAATGATACCAAGAATGAAAAGTCAAATAACGGAAAATCAAAGAATAATAAATAATTAGTTAAGCAACTTCTTAAGATTTTGAGCTATGAAATCCTCAAAAACAAATCCTCCCAGATTATTAGCCTGGGAGGACTTTTATATACATAGTATACTGGTCTATTGAATAAATATTAACATATATGCCTATTTCTTGAAAACTATGATGCCCGAAGAATTACGTTTTACAAATATTGTATCGTTAGAAACCTTTTCATATTTCAGGTCATCAGTAACTAAAAGAATCTTCTTTGGCATTTTATAATATGCACCTTTACTTCCGCCTTGCACACGTTGAACAAAATCATCTTCATATTTATCTATATCATCACTATCTACACTTTTTTCCTTGCCATAAGTGATAAAATCTAAAGTATCAGCCAACTCTTCCACATCATCAAAGCGATTTTTATCCGCATAATCTTCTAAAGACAATTCATCATAAAAACCTAAATCTTCAGCATCTTCCAGTGTGTATGTAAAGCTGATATAATCTTTGCCTTTCTTGAATTTTGTAATTTTTATATCATCATCATAAATATCACTAAAATAATCGACTATATCTTCTTTAATTTCTTTTTTACTATCTTTAAATCGTATACCAAAATATGATTTCGCATCTTTATCAGATATCATCGAACTTACTGTTACAGAGCCTTTTTTAAAGGCTGTCAAGCTTTGGCCAGGCTCAAGCTTAGTCTTTGAGCATCCAGCTAACAGTAACAATAAAGACAGTATTAGTGGTAATAATAATTTTTTCTTCATGGTTTACCTCCGAGATTTGAAAATTAAATAATTAACATTTGATTAGTATATCATAAAATAATTATATTTCCATATCTAAAAACGTTAAAATTTGCTAACTTTTATTGTTCCGAAATAGGCAAACCTGCCTCTACCAGAACTTTATTATTTGTTATTGCTAAAGCCATGATAGAAATAATTATCCCCGTTCCTATTAACATCCACTCGATCGCTATTATGTCAGCTAAAGGGCCAAATACAAGTATACTAAGGGGCATCATGGCACTTTGTATCATTCCCAAGACACCAAAGACTCTTCCTTGATAGTCCCCTTCCACCTTCTGCTGTAATATAGCTATGGCAGGTGTGCTAAATGCCGGGATTACAACCCCGGAAAAAACCATAAAAACGATATACAGCCAAAAAGCAGGAACAACACCTAATGCAATGGTTGTTACTCCGAAAAGTAAACTTGAAAGAGCAATTGTGTATGTTTTATTATTGAAACCGCCCCAAGAAGTCATTATTATTCCACCTACCATCATACCAATTGCAAAAGATACTTCAATGGATGTAAGGCGCCAAACCTCATCACCGAAGCTTCTGGCAACCTGAAGCGGAGTTAAAAATGCGACAGGTGATAGAAATATATAAAAGATTGCGAAAAACAAAAAGTATTCTTTAAGAAATATATGATTTTTAATGTATCTTAAACCTTCCCCCATATCATGAAAATAGCTAACAGCCTCCTTGCTTAAAGCTTTTTCATGAGCCGGAACATTAACGAAAAAGAGCAGTGTAAGTATTGCCAATGCGGCGGTTATTACATCAATAAAGAAAACTGCCTCGATTGATGCAAAGGTAAGCAATGCACCGCTTAACATGGGTGATGCAAGCATTGTAAATGATTGTATCGTACCATTTACTGCATTTACCTTCAACAACTTATCCTCGGGCACAAATTGTGGAATAAAAGCGTTTACGGCTGGCGTTTGGATGCTTCCCCCCAGAGCCCTCACCGCTGAAGCAAGAAAGAGAAGCCACATTGAATCGAAACCCATAAAAAATAAAATTGCTAAAATTAAAGTAACTATAGCTATCATAGAATCTGACAATATAATGAGCATTTTACGATTATAACGATCTGCCCAGACTCCCGCAAATGGTGAAAGGAAAAAAGTAGGCAAGAAACCGCAGATTATTGATATTGTCAGCATTACACCTGACTTAGTATTTAAAGTAATATACCACATAATTGCATACTGAACTAAGGACGACCCAAAAAGTGATATGGTCTGCCCTGCTAAAAACAGCACTACATTCTTCTTCCAATCAAGCCTTGTATCCAAGTTTTATTCCCCCATAACGCATTGTCCTAAAGTAGTTTCACACTCCTTAAAGCGCGGTTATTACTGCAATAGTATATCCTAGCGATAAACTAAAAACAATAAGTTTTCGGGGTTAATGTGATAGAATAGTATTAGGCCATCCGTGGCATCGCGGCACTAGGCCATCCGTGGCTGAAGGTTGCTACATTGTTTTCAAGGAGCAAAGCGACTTAAGGAAACAATAGTAGCACCCATGCAAGGCTTGCCCAAGAGGACGAGCATTAGCGAAGTCTGATTGGCAGCAAGCTACTGCCTTCGAAAGGATTGATTTGTTTGAATAGATGTCCTTGGTGTGGTACTGATGAAATATATGTTAAGTACCACGATGAAGAATGGGGTGTTCCCGTTCACAATGATAATAAGCATTTCGAGTTCTTGGTTCTTGAGTCGGCACAAGCCGGTCTGAGCTGGATAACAATCCTCCGAAAAAGGGAAAACTATCGAAAGGCTTATGATGGATTCGACCCGGCTAAAGTAGCCCAATATGACGCAAATAAAGTAAACGAGCTGCTTCAAAATGCGGGGATTATTAGAAACAGAAGAAAAATTGAAGCCTCTATAAACAATGCCCGCTGCTTTTTAAAGATTCAGGAGGAATTCGGCAGCTTTGATAATTATATCTGGGGCTTTGTAAACAAAAAACCTGTGAAAAATCATTGGAATGACATTTCACAGGTACCCGCTAATTCAGAGCTATCCGACAGAGTAAGCAAGGACTTAAAATCCAGGGGTTTTAGATTTCTAGGCACAACCATAATATATTCTCATCTTCAGGCTACGGGAATAATAAACGACCATCTAACCACGTGTTTTAAATATCATGAAGTTGGGCGGTAGAATATCAAAATCACAATGTTTATTTTTCATATGCACCTGTTTAGTTTAATATCCTGTTTACTTGCTCGATCCAGTCGGATTATTATCATCTGTTGATACGGGTGTATTAACATTTACTTCATAGCGATTTGGTAACAACGCATTTAACGGCACAGCAATAATTATTCCCAATAACGTATCTACGGTACGTTCAACTGCCATCTGAATTGGACTAAGCTCACCGGTATAACCCATAGCTACTACCACATAAACAATGCATGTTAGCGCAGTGGCATCCGGCCAGCCTAATCTAACAGGTATGTAGATAACTGGAATCAACAGAATACACAGAATAAAATAGAAAAGTAGTGAATTATAGAGTATTCCAACATTCAAGAAAAAGAGCAACGTTAAAACACCGGTTGCGCCTCCAAGAATCGTACCGATTATTCTTGTCACTGCCGTTTGGATAGTGTCCTTCTTATCTGCTTTAATACACAAAATCGCTGCAATGGAACTTTGTATGGGAACAATGCCCCGAAAGAAACCAATTAGGCAACAGAGAAATACAGCGATAACTGTCTTTATCGTACGTAATCCAATTCTGAACTTTTTTTGGCCTTGCTTGCTCATCACGAAAACCCATTTCAATTCAAAATAAGATTATATGATACATCTATTACTTCGTCATTTTCGAACATAAAGGAAAGAGTGGTGTTGGCATCTGTATAAGTGTATTTATCCCCTTCTTGAACATAGCCATCACCATACTTGGAAACAACATCTTCCAGTTTATTACCAAGGGTTATACCTTCTTTCGTTTCAACACCATCGTTCATAAACACCACTGTAAATACATATTCGGTTTCATCATCTCCATCTGTATAGGTGTATAATTCAAAACCATTGTAAGTATATACGCGGTCCATCCCCTGAAAAGCACAACTAGGGGACTCAAAATAATGCATTGGCTCTCCCAAAGCATCCAGAACAGGCTTCGCAACATCATTCATGTAGATAGCTGTACCGTTAAAGTCAAAATAATATTTTGATTTTTCCTCAACGTCAGGCTTTTTTTCATCATTGCCGGGATTTACTGCATTGGATTGGGTAGGTGATGGGCTAACATTTCCGGAATCCGAACCACAACCTGCAAAAAGTATCATAACTATCATTATTAGTGCAAATATTTTTATCTTCATTTATTATTTCTCCTTTTTATTGCTTAGTAATAATTCTGTGCAATACGAATAATCTTTTTAGTTCTTTGAGCGAGATCCTTCGGCTATGCTGCGATTCGCTCAGGATGGCAGTTAGGGACAGTACTCCGCTCAGGATGACATATATATGACAAGTATTTTGCCTATTTAACTAGTTATTCTCTGCTAATCTATTCTGGATAACAGGTATATAACAAGCATTTTGTCCACTTAACTAGTTATTCTCTGCTGATCTTTTCATGTTGAATTTCAGCAAATAACCGTACTCCTCTAATTCCTTATATTGATCCTCTTCCATTTTATAATATGCATCGGCCTTTTCTTTCCAAAGAGCTTTTAAATTCTCATCCTGACGCCTATCAGCCAGATTAAATTCTGTCTTTAGAATATTTCCCAGGAAAACCGATGCCTTCTCCGCTCCCGAAAGATTAAGGTGCAACCCTGCATCATAAGTATCGGTGTTAAAATCCAGACCAATATCGTCTAAATTATTTAGCGTGTTAATATATAATAAATCATTCTTATTAGCATAGTCAATCATCTGCTCATCCCATTGTTCATACCAATGAGGGTAAAGGCTCGGTGCCTTAAGCAACACTAATTCTATATCGTTATCTTTACACAGCTTGACAATTTTGTCCAGATACTTATAGCTAGTTTCTCCGAATCTGTAATCCGCAAGCTTTCTTGGCTTTGGGAAAGACCCTGCCGGTTTAACGTCAACTCTCATCAGGTACCCGTTATGCGCTATTTTATCCTTTTTGAACCAGTATTCAAAGTCCTCATTAGAAAGCTCATTCCATCTGGAATGATATCTGAGCAACGGAAAAATGTATGTAATAAGGTCTTCCTCCGGTAGCATAGCAGCCTTTGCCGATTTTATCTTAGACAGCGATAAAGGCATTCCGTCAATAGACATGCGGTTATAGGCTTCCTTCTGAGGCGTGTCATACATCATTGAAAGAACGCTGAAAACTACAACATCCGGCTTTTCATACTTTAAAGCATCCTCCAAAAGATAATAGGAATGCCAAATAAGTTGTTGAGCACTGCCAAGGATATAGCTTGTAATTCCATACTCCTCCCAAAGCGTTATGGGAGAGAAATTCTCATAAACCTCACAGTCGCCTACAAATAGCACATCATGATCCTTGTTCTTTTCATCATAATACTCGGCTATAAGGGCTCCTTCAACTATCTGAGTCATATACTTAGGCATCAGAAGTTTTTGAAGCAGAAAAGCCAGTAAGGAAATTACCAATATTAAAACCACAAATGATATTATCTTCTTTTTTTTCATTAATCTTTTTAATTCTCCTTAAAGCTAAAACTGGTTATAGATGAACTGATTGCTGTCAAAACCTATTCCATAAGCTCCAAAAATAATTATGGAGAAAAACAGCAGTACATAAATCGTATACCTTAGTATCGCCGGTTTTATCGATATTTTTTCCCTTACACTTCCGCTTCTTTGTACCAGACTGAATGTTATTAAAATGATTACTCCAATTAAAAGTACTATATAGTCAGAAATATTCAATCCTAATTTCAGCAATGAGCCGGCAAACAACTCATTAATGTTAAGCTTTGTAAACATCGAGCCAAACATTTTGAAAGATACACCCACATCTCGGTAGCAATCCAGAATTCTCAGGGAGGACATTAGCAGAAAAGTGCGTATAACCTGAAACAATCTAAAACCGAAAGTCTCTCCTACATGGAACTTTTGATGAAATTTAGCATACAAAGGTTCAAGTTCCTGAGAAACTAAAATCACAAATCCGTTTAACAAACCCCATACGATGAAATTCCAGCTTGAGCCGTGCCATATACCCGTTGTAAACCACACTGCGATAGTTGCTACATATACAGGTGCTCGTTTCCCTATTTTTTCTCCAAAGCGATTTCTGGAGGATTTGGATAGGTTCAGCATGGGTTTACACACCGAAAGCGGATAGAATATGTAATCCTTGAACCATGTACCCATTGTAATATGCCATCTTCTCCAGTACTCCACGATAGACTTTGAAAAATAAGGACGGATAAAGTTTTCCTTAACCTTTATTCCCAACATCTGAGCAATACCGATGGTAATATCAATGCCTCCGGTAAAGTCAGCATAAAGTTGCACAGCATAAAACACCATACCCACCAGAACAAATATTCCATCGTAGGTATCGGGGTTCTTTGTTATTTCTAAAACAGCAACAACTATTCTGTCCGCTATTACAAGCTTTTTGAAATAACCCCATAGCACCCGCTGGAATCCATAAGAAAAGTTTTTTGAATCAAAGCCATGCTCCTTGTAAAGAGACAGGCTTAAATCGTCAAAACGGCTTATAGGGCCTTGTATTAATTGGGGAAAGAAGGAAACAAAGAGAGCCAGTTTCCCTATATTCTTCTCCGGTCCATACTTACCTCTGTAAACATCTATGATATACCCCATGGTTTGGAAGGTATAAAATGAAATACCCATGGGCAGCAAGAAATTCACAAAGGAAAGCTCATTCATCTTAAACAGAGTAAAAATAGAATTAATATTGGCTATCGCAAAATTTGTGTACTTAATTACCGCTAATATTCCTAAATTGAAAATAAGGCACAGTAAAAGCCACTTCCAACGCTTCGCCTTTATTTTCTCTTTGTATGCTTTTTTATCCTCCCTGGACAGTGTTCCTTTGTTTTCTTTAAGATATATCTCCTGCTTCTTGTTAAGGCTATCAAGCTTTAGACCTATAAAATAAGTCGATATAATGGTAACCGAGATATAGAGTAAATTACTCCAACCTGAAAAATAGTAGAAAACAAAGCTCGACACCAAAAGCAGCTTCCATTGGAATCGCTTGGGTATTATATAGTATAGCCCTATAACCACACAGAGAAATAGTATAAATCCATATGAAGTGAACAGCATAGCTCCCCCTGATTAATCCTCGTCCAGCAGCCGTTCAATTAATTCATACAGCGCCTTTGCTGAGTTAAAATTTTCCGGTGTAATTTCATGTGCCGGAATAGCTACATCATACTCATCATTGATTTCCGCAATAACGGTAATGATGTCGAAAGAATCTAATATTTTATCATCAATAAGCCTGTCATTTGTTTCAAAATCAATTTCCGGATGTAATTCCCCGAGTATTTCCAATAATGCTTCCATATTTCCTCCTATCGGTTGGCGTACATTTCTTTTAACGCCAGCCTGTTAATCTTTCCATTTGATGTAAGGGGCATAACGTCAAGCTTCTCCACAAGGTTGGGAACCATATATCTGGGAAGCTTTTCTCTGCAATAATTTACAGCGTCAGCTTTAGTTACATCACCAACATAATACATAATAATCTTCTTTTTGTCATTATCAAAAATGCATGATGCACTTTGTATGCCTTCCATTTGATTCATAACCATTTCAATTTCACCAAGCTCTATTCGATGACCCATATGCTTTATTTGGTAATCCTTTCTGGATACAAAAACCAGCTCGCCTCTTTCGTTGAGCTTTCCTATATCCCCGGTCCTATAAATCAACTCAGGATATATAGTGTTTAAAGGATTCTGAACAAATACCTCATTAGTCTTTTCAAAATCGTTATAATAGCCTAAAGTAAGAGAAGTCCCTCTTATACATATCTCGCCTTGTTCACCTTTTTGAGCGAGTTTATTGTCGTCATTTAATAGTAAAATCTCGGTGTTTTTAAATGGCTTTCCTATGGGTATTGCATCATCCAATGCAAATTCTCTGTCAACTATAAAGTAGCACGACATTCCGGTTGCCTCGGTAGGACCGTAAAGATTAATAAATTTGGCATTTGGCAAAGCCTTTCTCCACATATTATACTGTTTTATCGGGAATACTTCACTTCCAAATGCTACCGTATGCAAATACTCAGGAACAATCTTTTCCAGAGCGCCTAAGCCTGATATAAGGGTCAGAGCCGGTACCACCCAGCATACTGTATTTATTTTATATTGATTCAAGAATTCTACCAACTTAATGGGGAACATAAAAAGTTCCTTGGGTATGATATAAGTCTTTGCTCCAAATTTTAAAGTCGGATATATTTCTTTTAAACAGGCATCTACATAAAGAGGGGTCTGATTTCCAAATACCGTATCCTCCGATATTTCCAGAACCTCCGATAAGGTCTCAATATAGTCTATTACTGACCGATGGCACGCAACTACACCCTTTGGCTTTCCTGTGGAGCCTGATGTGAATACAATGTAAATAGGGTCAGTATCAAGAGCCTTATCCCTGATTTCTTCCAAGGCAGATTGATTAACGGGCGTATTTATTATTTTGTCATAGGAGTAAACTGCTCCGTTGTAGTCGAATTCTTTAACTGATTCTATGGTTGTTTCATCGCATATGACCGCTCCGGGCTTTAAGTTTTGAAATATTAGCTCTATACGGTGTCTCGGCATCTCGTTGTCGATAGGAACGTAATAGCATCCCCCATATACAACGCCAAGAAAGGCAACGATTGTATCGGGATGCTTACGCATAAAAACAACCACAGGCTCTTTGTATTTGCCTTCATCATATAAAAAAGTTCCTATTGCCCTTGCATTATCATAAACAGTTCTAAAGGTTAATTCATCGGTTTCGTTTGCATATGCTGTTTTATCAGGGCAAATATCTACTATATTATCTAAGTATTCGAGTACATTGTTTTGTCTATCCATCAAATAACACCCTTCTACACCAATTTGGGTTATATTAGCAGATTCTGATATTCAGCTTTTACAGATGCCCCGGAAAGCTCAATTGATTTAAGTGCAAGTACCTCCATCGCATCTAAAAAGCCGGGGCCTGTTTTTCCGTCCTTCTTGATTAAGGAAAGTTCGGTACAACCCAGTATTATAACCTGTGCCCCTGCTTCTCTCAACTCCTTCTCCACTAGCTTAAACCCATCAATATCATACGGCTTATTAGCTTTGATATCGTCATAAATAATGCTCATGACCTTTTTTTGGCTCTTTTCACTAGGAGTATACACCTTAATCCCTTGTTTCTCCAACTCTTCGGTGAAAAACCCGGCTTTAATTGTTCCGTCTGTCGCCATAATACCAACCCTGTCAATCTGATGAAGTTTCAGGTAGTTGGCAGTTTCTCTTAGCATATTTATTACCGGGATACCTATTCTTTTTAATATATCATCATAAAAATAATGTGCGGTTATACAGGGTATTGAAATATTCTCTGCACCAAGACCTACAAGGGTTTTTCCTATGGAAACTATTGCATCCAAGGGGCTTTCCTTGCTTTTACCTAGAATATAGTCTGTGCGGTCGGGAACTTCAGGATGGTTAAAAATAATCATCGGAATATGTTCCCTGTCACTTTTAGCATCAGTCATTTTAACTACTAATTCCAGATAGTAGGCCGTTGCCATCGGGCCAAGCCCACCAATAACCCCCAGTTCTTTCGTAGGTATTCCCCCTTACTAAGTTAAGTAATAAATTCTTCATGCCACAAACTTCTACGCGTTACCGCACTATGTTAAGTAGATGCCCATTGCCATCCTTTATTTATCAGGAGTCCGTGGGTAGTTTTCTTTGTCAAACCGATAGTAGTAATTATCTTTTCCTACCCTTGCTGAAAAGGCGTCCATCTCCGCATCGGTAAGCATAAATGATACTAACTTTGGTATGTGTATGCAGGCATCAAAATGGTACCAGCCTTCACCGTAATTTACCAGGTGCCAATAATGTCTTGCTTCTCCGGGCTTTGTAAGCCTTTCCACCCTCATGGTTTGCATCCCTATTCTGTTTAATAAAAGTTCCGACATGGAGAAATAAGTAAAACAATCTCCCACCTTGTTGGTAAGTCCGTTATATGCCTCAAACATCCAATCGGTTTTATCAGAATATCCTGTATAGGTCAGCAGCGTATTTTCATACTGATATATTTCCCAAGCCTTCTCCCTTAATGTCATATCAGGTGTGGTTATTTCGGCTAATACCTGGTCGGCGAGGGCTTCAAGTTGCTCCATAGTAACCCTCATTTCCTTAACGGTATATATAGCTTCCTTTTTGGAGGTATTGCCGGAAGAATCCGTAGCGGTATAAATAACCGGATATTCCCCTGCCACCTTTTGATTTACTTTCGAGCTGTCAACAGATACTGAGATTTCTCCATCCCTGTTGTCATATACATATACACCCTTTTTAAATGAAACCGGGTTATTTATATAGATGGTATTGTCCTTAACACCGTAAATAGCTGGTGGTTCTGTGTCCTGTACAACAGTAAGTTTTGCTTCCAGCTCTGTTTCATTGTTTGCCTCGTCCGCCAAAATAATTTTAACAGTTTGCTCGCCAACAAGTGTAAAGTCCGGCTGTTCCTTGAATCTGGCTGTAACATTTGTTAAATCCTTAATATTGGTAACAAATTGGGAGGCATCAATCTGATCATTTTGCCATGTCTGCTGATTAACAGGATCTCCCTTTGGAGGGGTTAGATCAGTTACGACGATATTTGAATCATATATAATATCGTCTATTTTAATCTTGGCAGGATAAGTGCCTAGCTTTTCCGGAACGCTTATGGGTTCAATTATGCTTGCTCCGGCAAGATCCTTCTTTTCTTTTAAGAATGATTCAACGGTATATTCACGATTTAAAATGTCAACTTTAACTGTTTCTTTTGTCTTGGAAATTCTTAACTTTGCTTGATACTCGGATTTATTCCCAGCATTATCCTCAAGCACTAAAGTAACATCCTGGGTACCTATTTTACTAAAATCCGGAGAAGCTTTGTATGCAACAGTAACATTAGTAGCGTCATTTATGCCCTTGATAAATTCCTGTGCTTCAATTACACGGCTCTCGTATAAATCGACATTCTTTATTTCTGCCGTAGGTGCTACTGTATCTTTTATTTCTAGTTTCACCTTATACGTTTTGCCATTTGATTCTATTTTAATATCATATTTTCCGGGTTTGTTTACATCTATCGTTGATGTATCAGTAATATATTCAGCTTGTTTAGTCTGATCTTTTAAAAATGCATTTGCCTTTGGGAGTTCTGTTCCGGCTTCCATAACAATTCTCTTATTAATCGCATTATACTTAAAAGCGTTGGCAAAAAGCAGTATTAGTAAAGTAAGAAGTATACAAACTATTATATAAAATCTATAAATTCTATTGTTCTTTCGCAATCTCATATGAGTCCTCCGTATATTTAGCTACAAGTTAATTCCTTATAAAGGTGATTTCAGCATTAAATCGTAATACATTTTAACACAAATATGACATAAAACAAAGCCCTGAACATCCTATGCATCTTTTTCTTAAATCCACTGGCAATGAGTGTTTAATTAGCTGGAGTTGCAGGGTATTTTTCTTTATCATGTCTGTAATAATATGCATTTTTCCCTTTTTGTCTTGAATAAGCCTCTGCCTCAGCATCAGTTAACATAAATGAAAAGAACTCCGGCAAATGAATACATGCATCAAAATGATACCAGCCATCTCCACAATTTATCATGTGCCAGTAGTGATTTGTTTCACCTTCATAACTTAGTCTTTCTATTCTTATATTTGGTATACCCACCATATTAAGCATTAAGTCGGATGCGGCAAAATAAGTGTAACAATCCCCCGGATCTTTCATTAAAGCGTAATATGCTTCGGTAATGAGGTCATCACTATGTCTTCCGCCTAAATAATAGACATTTTTATTAATATATTTATAAATCGCCAAGGCTTTTTCTTCAAGGGTCATATCCTCGGTGATGATTTTTTCTAAAATTCCATTTGCTAGTTCTTCTACTACCGCACGGTCAATAGTGTCAGCAGGTTTTTTTATTACATTCAGGGTAATTTCCTTATTTGTAGTGTTCCCCGAAGCATCTGTGGCACTATATATAACTTTATATGAGCCTTCTTTCTTTATATTAACCCTACTGCTGTCCACAGATACTCCAAGCTCCTCATCCCGGTTGTCTACTACATAAACACCTTTTTTGTATGCTATCGGGGTGTCTAGATAAATAGTGCCATCCTGCACTCCATATATTTTCGGAGGCTCAGTGTCTGCCTCTAAGGTAAGCACTGCCTCAATTATTGTTTCGTTTCCCCCTTGGTCTGTCAGCGTGATTTGTATATTTTGATCCCCAACCTGTGTTAAATCTGGTTCTTTGGTGAATCTGGCACTTACTGTTGTTGCATCAACAACTTCTTCTACGAAGTCCATAGCCGTTATTTTGTCAACAGTCCAGAATTTTCTGTTTACAGCTTTCCCAACCGGTGCAATTCTATCGACCACCCTAACCGATGAATCATATACAACATCCCCAATTCTTATCTTCACAGGGAATACCCCCAAGGTAACGGGAAAGGGTGTGTCCACAATTGAAGCCTTATCTAAATCGCTTTGATTTTTCAAAAAGGCTTCCGCATCCAATTCCCCTTCAGATATGTCTACTTCGATTATTTCCTTTACCTTTGATATTCTTAGGATTGACTGATACTCAGATTTGTTACCCGATGTATCTTCAAGCACCAGTGATACTTCCTGAGTTCCTGTTTTATTGTAATCAGGCTCTGTTTTATAAGCGACTTTGACATTTGTCACATCTTTTATACTCTCAATGAATTCTTGAGGGTCAACAATACGGCTCTCATACAGGTCTACATTGGCAATTTCGGCTGTAGGAGCGATCGTGTCTTTAATTTCCAGTTTTACATCATATGTTTTTTTACCGGACTTTATCTTAACATCATATATTCCCGGCTCGCTTGAATTAATTTCAGACATATCGGTAACATATTCTACGCCTTTTATGGTACTATCACTAAAAAAATCATTAGCCTTGGGGAGCTCTCCGCCAGCTTCTATTGAAATGCTTTTCTTAACATTCTTATTTGGCATAGCAGCAAATATCACTACTAAAATTAAAACAGCTGCTATTGCCGTATAAATTCCAAAATCTTTTCTCTTGTTTAGCATACTGATCCTCCTAGAATGCAAACAAACATATGGTGTTTAATCCTTAAATTCATCTTTTATTCTACTTGTAAATAACAGCTTTAACAATATCATAAATAACATAAATTAATAAATTGTTGCGTAGGCTTTCGGTTTAATTTGTACTTTATTGAATTAAATCCTTGTTTCTGTTATAGTTTAATATTGTGCAGAATCATGTATCCTAATTAAAATGTGCGCTTGTTCGCATGTGATTCGCAAAATCAGGAATAGTAAAATTTTTGTATAATGAAAGTAGATAAGAATGAAAAATAGTTTTAATGATTTAGGAATAGTACCTCCCATTTTAAAAGCTTTAGAAGAAATGGGCTATGAGGAACCTACCGAAGTTCAGAGAAGAGCCATTCCTCATATATTAAATCGAGAAGACCTTATTGTAATGTCTAAAACAGGAAGTGGCAAAACCGCTGTTTACGGTGTTTCAATGCTCCAGTTGATGGATACAGGCGTTGCTGGTCCTCAGGGGCTTATACTCACCCCTACAAGAGAACTTGCGGTACAGGTTGAGAGCGATTTAAAACTAATGGCAAAGCATACCTCTCACAAGATAACCGCTGTATACGGACAACACAATATTAATATTGAAAAGCATGAGCTTCAGAAAGGGGCTTCAATAGTTTCCGGTACTCCGGGAAGAGTGTTTGACCATATTGACCAAGGAAGCCTCAAAACAAAAAATATAAGATTTTTAGTGCTAGATGAGGCCGACAGAATGCTTGATATGGGCTTTATTGACCAAGTTGTAAGGATTATTAAAGCCTTGCCAAAAGACAGAATAACACTGCTTTTTTCCGCCACCATCCCTCCTGAAGTGAAGACTATCTGTCAGGACTATATGAAACAACCTGCTACTATAGAAATTGAATCCCCTACCATGACCGTGGATTCAATAGATCAAATTTATTATCGCGTTCAGAATAGTGAAAAACGTACATGGCTGAACAACTTGCTTTTAGTTGAACGGCCTGAGAGCTGTATTATATTTTGTAATACCCGGATGACTGTTGACCGTGTGCACAACTTTTTGATACGGAAGGGCTACTCTTCAAAGGCTCTTCACGGGGATATCCCCCAAAGCAAGCGGCTTAAAACTATGGAACAGTTTAAACATGGGGATTTCGGCCTTCTCGTTGCTACTGATGTGGCGGCTAGGGGAATACATGTTGATGATCTGGCTTTAGTTATAAATTATGATGTACCTATTGAGAAGGATAACTATGTTCATCGAATCGGGCGTACTGGCAGGGCCGGGAATGTGGGAAAAGCAATTACTTTGGTTACCGGTGACGATATAATGAGTCTTTATGAAATTGAGGAACATATAGGAGCTTTGATAAAAGAAGGCGATCTTCCTTCTGCTGAATATATAAAAGAGTGTAAGGATAACGCCGATGACTGGCTGCAAGTTCATTATGAGAAATCCGCTCTTATTAAGGATTATCACAAGGATTCCCACAAAAGAGGGTCCGATAATCCAAGAAAGAAAAGAGCAAAGGGTAAAGCAATATCAAAACCCGTTAGTCACTCTGCAAAACCTGAAGCAAATCATAATAAGAAAAAAGACAGGGTAAAAACACAACAGCCGTATAAAAAGCCGGATTCAGCTACCGAAAAGAAAATTACAACCAGAATAACAATTGGGCCCAAGAGCGCAGACACATATTCAGCGCCACCAAAAGCAAAAATAGATACGGCAAATCCGGCTCCAGATTCAAAAGCACCTTTATTTAAGCGGATTGTTAGCAAATTTTTCGGAAAAAAATAGAGGGAGCAACAGCTCCCTTTTCTTAATATACTCCTATCAGCCCGGGGTTATCTCCTGTTATGCAGCGTCCACCCTCTTCTGTAACCAGAAATGTATTTTCCACTCCTACCATTCCGATACCCTCTATTCCTATTTTCGGCTCTAGGGCAATAACCATGCCAAGCTCTAAAGGCTCGGTAAAGCCCTCGGCTATAACAGGGTATTCATCAATATGCAGTCCTATTCCATGACCTAAAAACTTGACTTTACGATTTTGAAAACCCATAAAATTTTCGGCAAACTCAGGGTCTAAACCCTGCATAATAGTATTATAAATTTCAGCAGGTATACTTCCGGGCTTCAACATCTCAGCAATATTATTCTGAATCTCCAAGCATTTTTTATGGTTGGATACGGCTACTGCGGGCAATGGCCTGCCGAACATGTATGTCATTGTTTTATCGGTATGATAGCCATCCACACCGAAACCCACATCAATAAAAACCAAATCACCTTTCTTAAGTTTTCGCTCACGGCTGCCTATTAGCGGTACCGCCGTACTTATACCTCTATTGCCGCCCGGCCCGTTAAAATACGCCGGATAAATCGAGCTTTCCCCAAACCCTATCTGAC
>JAAYNX010000078.1 GCA_012520615.1 Clostridiaceae bacterium
AAATGGAGAGACCAATGAGAACTGTAGGAATTTGTATAGGTGCATCCACTGTAACGATGGCCTATATCAAAAAAGATGAACAAGTTATAACAATTAATGATACAAAATCTATATCACATGAGGGAAATCCCAGAGAAATACTGCTTAATTTATTATCTAGGGCCAATGTTAAATCCGCCGACCGCATAGTGGTTACCGGACGTAAATTACGGCACCTTGTTAACGCCACTACTTTATCTGAACCGGAAGCTATAGAAGAGGCCTATAAATATACAATTAAAACTCAAAGAACTAAGAACACACCCGAATTTTCACAATCTCCAATCACATCTCCGTCTGTTATAGTAAGTGCAGGCGGAGAGACCTTCATGGTCTATAGCCTCGATAAAAAAGGCCGTATCATAGAAGTCAAAAGCGGAAATAAGTGCGCGTCAGGAACCGGAGAATTCTTTTTACAGCAGCTAAAAAGAATGGATCTTCCCATAGAGGAAGCTATTGAAATTGCAGATTCAGATCACCCATATAAGGTGGCAGGTCGTTGCAGTGTTTTTTGTAAAAGCGATTGTACGCACGCTCTTAATAAAGGAGCTTCAAAATCCAATGTGGTAGCCGGTTTATGCAAAATGATGGCTGATAAAATAGCAGAACTATTAAAGGGGAATTCTGATTCAAAAATAATGTTGGTGGGCGGAAGCTCATCCAATAAAATCATGGTGGGATACCTCAAAGAGGCAGGACTGGATGTGGAAATACCTGAGCACAGTCATTGCTTCGAGGCTTTGGGAGCGGCATTATGGGCTTTGGAAAATGATACTGCTCCAATTAACATTGATAATCTGTTTAAAAAAAGCGGGCATGGATTCCCGCAACACAAACCTCTTTCAGAGGCAAACACAAAAGTCAGGTTTATGGACTCTGTAAGGAGTAAAGTAAGTAAAGACGATGTTTGCATACTAGGCTTGGATGTAGGCTCCACTACAACAAAAGCTGTATTAATGCGAAAAGAGGATCAGGCTATACTTGCCGGAGTATATCTGCGTACAAATGGCGATCCGGTGGCGGCTTCACGCAAGTGTTACGAGGAGATAAACTCTCAAATCGATGTTCCTGTCAATATTATCGGATTAGGAATTACAGGCTCCGGGCGGCAGATTTCAGGGCTACATGCCTTAACTCCCGCAGTTATAAATGAAATAATCGCTCATGCCCGGGCAGCCGCTTTTTTTGATCCCAAGGTTGACACTTTGTTTGAAATAGGAGGTCAAGATGCTAAGTATACCTACCTCACCAATGGTGTGGCTTCGGACTATGCCATGAACGAGGCTTGTTCGGCGGGAACAGGATCGTTTTTGGAGGAATCGGCACTTGAAGCTCTGAATCTAAAAGTTGAAGACATTGGTGATATAGCAATAAAAGGGGAGCAGCCCCCAAATTTTAACGACCAATGTGCGGCTTTCATAGGAAGCGATATTAAAACAGCTATACAAAACGGTATATCAAAAGCCGATATAGCCGCCGGGCTTGTGTATTCAATTTGCCTTAACTATCTAAACAGGGTCAAAGGAAATAGAGCAGTGGGTCAAAAGATATTTATGCAGGGTGGCGTATGCTACAATAAGGCTGTTCCCGCAGCAATGGCAAACCTGACGGGTAGAGAGATTATAGTACCTCCCGAACCTGGTCTGATGGGAGCTTTTGGGGTTGCCCTAGAAACTTTGTCCATGCTTGAAATGGGGCAAATTGAGCCACAAGAATTTGATTTGGCAGAGCTGGCCGCTCGCCGGGTAGATTACGAGGAACCGTTTATCTGCAGCGGCGGCAAAGAAAAATGTGACCGCAAATGCAAGATATCTCGCATAAGAATAGGGGCTAAAACATATCCCTTCGGAGGCGCATGCAATAAATATTATAATCTTCTTTCAAATAAGAAGGAAGCAAGGATAGAAGAGCTGGATCTAGTTGCATTAAGGGAGCGACTGCTTTTCGAATATGCAGGGCTTGGTAAAAATAATAGTACACATGAAGAAAAAATATGCCAAAAATCTAAAGATACGAAACTCGAGAAGGATGACATAGCTTTAACCCAAAAAAAGGTCGGAATTAACTTTTCCCTAATGGTCAACACTTTGTTGCCACTTTATTCGGTATTTTTTAAATCCTTAGGATATGAAGTGATTTATCCACATAAATCCGACACCGAAGGTTTATCTCACAAAGGTGCAGCTTTTTGCTGGCCCGTAGAACAGGCTCACGGCACTTTACAAGAACTTTTATCCTTTAAACCGGATATTATCTTCCTACCACATGTAAAAGCTTTTCCGGTGCCGGGAGGGCAGGACGTGAGTGTTTGTTGTCCGTTTGTGCAGTCGGAGCCATATCTGCTTAAAGCTGCGTTTCCTGAGCTGGGAAGTATTTCTGTGCTAAGCCCTGTATTGGATATGACTACGGGTTATGAAAATGCTGAATCGGTATTTATCGATATGGCAAAAGAGCTGGGTCATACACGGGAAGAGGCCCAAGATGCATTTAATAAAGGGTTGCAGGCGCAAACCTCCTTCCACAGAGCCATCACCCTGGAGGGAAAGAAGTTTCTTAATAAAATCGAAGAATTTCCGGATACGGCTATTGTCCTTTTTGGAAGGCCATATAATGCATTTTCCGGGCTTGGGAATATGGGAATACCTAAAAAACTGGCGTCAAGAGGCTACAGAGTAATACCGCAGGATTTTTTGCCCCTCTTTGATGAAGAATCCCACCATAAAATGTATTGGGCATCGGGTCAGTGGATTTTAAAAGCAGCCCGTTTTGTAGCTAGGCATAAGAAGCTTTTTGGTGTGTATATAACCAACTTCAGCTGCGGGCCCGATTCATTTTTATTAACCTATTTCAGAAACATAATGGGTAGAAAACCCTCTCTTACCCTTGAGATGGATTCCCATACCGCCGATGCCGGTGTGGATACGCGAATAGAAGCATTTTTGGATGTGGTACGACGATACAGAGATATGGAAGATGTCGCTGTGCCAGATGATATGCATAGTGCGGCAAAAAGGGGCATAGATGCTACCGCAAAGGGTAATCGGCTATCGTTGAGCGCTTCAAATGAGACAGCAGAAGTGGTTAAAATCGCAAAGAAGGTTTACGTTGTAACCCCTGATGGAGAAAAATATCCTATAAATCATCCCAAGGTGAAAATTCTAGTACCATCAATGGGTGAAATAGGAGCAAGAATGCTGGCAGCCACTTTGGGCTATGTAGGAGCTAACACCGTAGCACTACCCGCTCCCGGGGAAAAAGAGTTAAATATTGGCCGGGCCTATACCTCATGTAAGGAATGTCTGCCTCTCTTGCTCACCTTTGGCAGCCTAGTGCGCTATTTGGAGGAGGATTGGAATGGCGATGACATAATAGTGAATTTTATGCCAGAGGCTTCCGGTCCATGTAGATTTGGCCAATATAATGTTATGATGCGGGAACTAGTGGGGCAAAAAGGTCTTAAAAAAGTTGCCATGTTATCCTTAACATCTGAAAATTCCTATGCGGGATTTGGGGTTAAGTTTGCCCTGAGAGCGTGGCAATCGGTTGTGCTTTCCGATGTACTGGATGATATGTATAGCGCCATAATTGCACTGGCAAAAGACCCTGTATCGGCAAAAAAGATCTTTAACGATGTTTCCGAAGAATTGATGGAAGGGATTAGAACCAAGCCATGGCCCGCATTAAGAAAGGATATTGTAGCAGCTTCTAAGAAATTGGGGGCTATTCCTCGTAGGGATGGGCTTGAGGATATTCCCTCTATTGCTCTAATAGGTGAAATATATGTTAGGAGAGACGAATTCTCACGGCGTTTTTTAGTTGAAAGGCTCAGTAAAAAAGGCTTCTGGGTACGTGTCGCCCCTGTTTCGGAATGGATTCATTACTGCGATTATATTGTTCAGAATAAGCTGGTTGCCAAATCCAGATTCTCAGATCAAGTAATGAATCGATTGACCTGCATGGTCAAAAACCCTTACGAGTATGAAATTAAATCTATTATGGCTAAATCAGGATTATATAAAATTAATGAAAGCAATGTTGAGGATATAGTAGAGGCAGCATCCCAAATTGTTTCTCCAAGACTAACCGGCGAGACGGTATTAACTGTAGGAGCGGCCCTTAGCGAGCTTGTGGAGGAGGTTGACGGGGTTATTTCTCTTGGCCCCTTTGGTTGCATGCCTGCAAGAATTTCAGAGGCTTTGGTAAGCCAAAAATTGAAGGATATAAAGCTTAAGGTATCCCGTAACAAAGAGCTGGTAAAGCGAGTTATGGATGAACACCCTGCTTTGCCATTCCTGTCTGTGGAAACAGACGGAAACGCTTTCCCCCAACTCATAGAGTCGAGACTGGAGGCCTTTTTGCTTCAAGTAGAGCGGGTATATAAGACTAAAAATAAGGCTCGTTCACGTTTAACTTAATAACGTGTTCATTCGCACAAGAATAATTCGAACCATTGCCATCGACTCCTATTATGTTTAATGTAATGAAGTGGATGCAAGGTTTCTCAATGAGATAAGCCGGTTGCTTCGAAGGGAAACCACCGTATGGTAACTTTATTAGAAAAGTGTGAGCGACCCGTGAGCAAAAGACCTCTTGGCCGGACATGGCGGAGCGAAGACGGAGCCATGTCACTTACCGGGATAATTGAGCTATTAGAGCTGGGTGCTTAGAGGCGTTCGAAGTGAGATTATTGCAGCCGCTCACTTGTTGACGTAGCCCTTTCACTGGTAATCAGAATAGTATTAGGCGCAGTACACCATGGTTCGCATTATTCTTGCTTTATGCTATATATTGGTACCTTCAGAGCAAACAATTAAAAGATCTAAATAAAATTCTAAAGTATGGCGCATGGTTAGCCGATAATTGTACTGAAGAAATAATTTATCGGAGGAGCAAAATCTTATGATAAGAGGGCTCTATACATCAGGCTACAGTATGCTTACCTTAAATAGAAAAATGGACACGGTATCCAACAACATGGCAAACGTAAACACCAACGGCTTTAAGAAGGATACGGTTGTGTTTGAGGAATTCTCTGATGTATTGATGAAGCGTTTCTTTGACGGTAGCGACCATTCGCCCGCACCTGCACAAATAGGCAATATGACCTTATATAACGATATTGCTACGGTTCATACCGATTTTACTCAAGGGGCTTTGGAAAACACCGGAATCAGCACAGATGTTGCTATTGATGGCGATGAAGGTGCTTTTTTCTGTGTAGCTGTTCCTGAAAACAACCAGTTTCGTGAGTATTATACCAGGGATGGAGCCTTTAAATTAGATTCTAACGGGCGCCTTGTTACTAGGGATGGGCATTTCGTTATGGGTCAAAATGGTCCAATAATGCTGGAAGGCTCTGAATTTACAATTACCTACAGAGGGGAAATTATACAAAACGGAGAAACTGTTGACACCTTGAGAATCCGTAAGTTCGAAAACCCGGAGTCCTTGAGAAAATATGGCTTTAACCTGATAACCGCAACAGGAGAAAGTCAAGATGCAGCATTTGAAGGAACCATTCAACAAGGCTTTGTTGAGCGCTCAAATGTGGATTCAGTTAAGGAAATGGTGGATATGATTACGGTTCTGAGGGCCTATGAGTCCAACCAGAAGCTCATCCAGTACCAAGATTCCACATTGGAAAGAGCTGTAAATGACATAGGAAGAGTTTAATTATATTAATTGATTTATATATTCACAGGATGTAAATAAGGATAAGGATGTCCAAAAGTAAAAAAGGTGAAAACCTATGATGAGATCACTGTGGACCGCAGCATCAGGCATGAAGGCCATGCAATTTAATGTTGACACAATATCAAATAATCTAGCCAATGTATCCACAACAGGATTTAAAAAAGAAAAGGTTGAATTTGAAGATATTTTGTATGTAACTATGCAAAATGCATATTCAGCTGAAAACGCACAAAGACCGGTAAACTTGCAGGTCGGGCACGGCGTGGTTTCCAGGGCTACGGCAAGAGATTTTTCCCCCGGGAATCTGGAGCAAACCAGCAATAAGCTAGACATGGCTATTGAGGGCGTGGGATTCTTCGCTGTAAGAGGAGTCGATGGAAACAACTATTATACCAGAGACGGCAGCTTTAAAGTAGCAATGACCGACGAGGGGAAAATGCTTACTAACTCAAAGGGCTATCCAGTTCTCGACCAAGATGGAATGGAGATATATTTTGACGGAGATATGGCTAATTACGAAATTCAGCCATCCGGCGAGATTACTTACAAAGATATTGAAACAGGGGTTACTCTACCCACGGGTCAATACATTGGTCTGTTCCAGTTTGAAAATCCCATGGGTCTTGAAGCCGTGGGAGGCAATATGTACAGAAGCAATAGTGCTACAGGAGAACCACTTATTGATTTTGAGACCGAGAATCCCAGTACAATAAGAAATTACTTTTTAGAGTCATCCAATGTCCAGGTAGTGGAGGAAATGGTTAAGTTAATAACCGCACAAAGAGCATATGAGCTTAATTCAAAGGCCATTACCACATCGGATGAAATGCTGCAAACCGCAAACAATATTAGACGATAGTACTTTTGCTGATATCACATATGGCACGAATTACGGTATTAAAGGATAAAGTATGAAGATTGACGGATTTGGGCAAATTAACCCGACAGACGCTATAAAAGCAAATAAGGCTAACACTGAAGCTACCGAATTTGAAAGCATTCTTAAAAAAGCTTTTGATGATGGTGATAAGAAAAAACTCAAAGAAGCATGTGATGAGTTTGAATCGGTAATGCTCCAAATCTTGTATAAACAAATGAAAGCAACGGTACCTGAAAGCGGGCTAGTAGAAAAAAGCAGTGCCCGTAATATTTTTGAGGATATGCTCGATGAGACTCTCATGAAAAATAGCAGTCAACGAGGTGTGGGAATCTCCGAAATGATGTATAAACAGCTTAGCGCTAAAATGGACAAGGCATACAAGATTGAGACTGTAAAAGAGAACGCCGAAACCCAGGTAGATTCCACCAAACCGGCAGAAGAAGATACAGATCTCACTTTAGAAGAGAATGCTGAGTCAGATACCACACCGACCATGTAAGGCTTCTAATCTCATCGAACCGAATGGAGCTGAACCATTGAAAAATAGGATTTTACACCTTGTAATATTATTTACAATATCAATAACGGTTCTTTGGATTCTATGCCCTGCCATAGCAAGAAAAATTTCTGCTGAGGACGGGCATAACTCATATAATGGACAAACAACCAAGGCTCCGAATACCTCACCTACTCCCGAGCCTGAGCCTTGTGCTACCCCCACACCAGAACCGAAGCCGCTATACAAATATTATAGTATTACCGAAAACAAGCCGGATTTCAATCTATCAATGCATGTTTTAGAGATTGATCCGTCTAATCCGGAGCTTGTTTTCAGGCCAGTTATGTCCCATAAAACTCTTTTTGGCTATGAATTATTAAGCGTAATGTATGATACATGGCAGGCGAAAGTTGCTGTAAATGCCGGGTTTTCTCATTCCAACGGTATGCTGGGCGGTCTGTTTGCCATGGAGGGCGAGCTTTTTACTGCCGCTACCGGAAATTATCCCGTATTATTTTTGGATAAAGTAAATGCTTATATAGAGGATGTTTCAACCAAGGTATGGGTGGAAGGTGACGGCATTTCTCTGGATAATTTATTTTATAACCGTTATTCCAAAGAGGAAGGGATTTATGTTTTTACTCCTTCATATGGAACCATGAACAGACTTGACGTAAGCCATCTGAACGCAGTTATATCCAATGGCGAGGTTAGAGGGCTTATTCTTCGAAATAAATCTTATGAAATTCCAAAGGACGGATTTTTAATAAGCGCAATCGGAAAAAAAGCCAAAGACGAGCTAGAAAAGCTTGTAAAGCCTGGCATGAGGCTTCAGCTTAAATATGATATTCTGAAAGGCGAAAGTAGCATAACCGGGTATGATTGGGCTTATGAATGCGGAAGTTGGATTCTTAAGGATCACGAAATTATTGTTCCTGACTCGGACGGTTGGGTCGGCACTATGAAAACCAGAGTTCCCCGCACTGCTGTAGGTGTAAAAGAGGACGGCACCGTAGTATTTGTTGTGGTGGATGGCAGGCAAAAGGGTTTAAGCGACGGGCTTACCGGTAAAGAATTAGGGCAAAGGCTCCTTGATTTAGGTGTAAAGGATGCTGTTAATCTGGACGGCGGGGCATCATCAGAAATGATAGTGGAAGGAAATATAGTAAACAGTCCGTCAGCAGGGAGAGAAAGAATGCTACCCTGCGGCTTCATAATAAAATAGAACAAGGGGGCAGAAGCCTGTACGGTTGTGCTCTTTGACTTCTCCAACTCTTTTCTTAATGAGATAGGAACCATCAAATTTTTGATGGTTTTTTTTATTGGTGAGGGTTATAAAATCTCTTAGTAAAATTTCAACAAATATTGACAAAATACAATAATACAATTAAAATAAAGCAAATAAGCAATCAATTATTTATTGCAATCTGACAATAGCAAATCTAGAAATATCTCAAATATCAGCATTTTTACGGACTTATCAGTAAATAACTTAAAAAAATAAAAGATATTGGGAGCGGTAACAACTTATGAATACGATTCAATGGGCCGCCTGATAAATACTATTGATGCGCTTGGGAATGAAACAAAAATGTCCTATGGCTTGGATGGTCAATTGGAAAACATTGTTGATGCAAATGGCAATACTTCGTTCTTCCAATACGATGTTATGGGAAGATTGATTAAGGAAACTAATCCCCGGGGTTTTGAAACTTCTTATTCCTATGATGTTTTGGGCAATCTTACAGAGGTTCGGAAATATGACGGCTCGGAAGAAATACTTACCGTATATGAGTACAACAGCAAAAATCAATTAGTTAAAGAGGTAAGCCCCATAGGAGCTGTAACCCTTTATACTTACGATGCTAACGGCAATGTAAATCTATTAGGCAAGGTAACAAAGACCATAGACGGCCTTGGAAATGAGGTTGATTATACCTACGATCCTGTTGGAAATCTAATAGAAATCCGTCAGTACAAAGGTGTAACAGAAGCTACATTATCCTTGATGAGCGATGCTTCACCATATACCACAGAGCTAGATGAAGTAATAATTAAACATGAATATAACTCAAACGGCCAATTAACTAAAGAAATTAATCCTTCCGGGACGACAGTAAACTATGTTTATGATAAAAACGGGAATCTCACCTCCAAAGAGGATGAAGATGGATATGTAACAAACTATACCTATGACAGCGTGAATAACCTTACCAGTATAATCTATGATTCAGGCAAAACGTAAGCTTTTAGTGGCGTCTCTCCTCTCTGTTTGTCTGATCTAAAATAAGCAATTTAAATAGAATTCAAAGCATACTAAGCGGGAAACATATAATAAAAGTTCATTGTACTTGCACATTATTTGCCGTATAATGGTGTAAAATAAAGCATTAATTTATCAGGAGTGATTTTATGAAGCGCCTATCAAGGCTCGAACTAAGATATGGTCGCTATGCCATAAGTAATTTAACCTTATACATTGCAGCTTTGAATCTAGCTGTTTTTTTACTAAGTGTGTTTTCGCGCGGCTATGGTATTGTAGGGCTACTTACCCTTAATCCAAATAGAATAATTAAAAACCTTGAAATATGGAGATTGATTACTTTTGTATTTATACCCGAAACCTTCAGCATATTCTGGATTTTGTTTTCAGTGTACTTGATTTACATGCTGGGGGAATCTCTGGAGCGTTATTGGGGTACATTTAAGCTTAATGTATATTATTTTGTGGGAATGCTCGGTTCAATAATTGCAGCGTTTATAACCTATATTTTTGCCAAGACTGGTGCAATGACCGGGTATTACCTCAATATGTCATTGTTTTTAGCTTATGCAACACTTTTCCCGGAGCAGGAATTTATGATTTTCTTCATACTGCCAGTAAAGGTAAAATACCTAGGTATGCTGGATGCTGCCTTTTTGCTATACTCAATATATTTTTCTATAAGTATCGGAGCTTGGTATCAGGCGGTAGCTATTTTGGTAGCTATCATAAATTATCTGCTGTTTTTCGGTAAGGACTTTATCAAATGGATTAAGCTAAGGCGCCAGGTTGCAAAGAACCGCAAGAGGTTTTTTGATCAGGTACGCCCATATAATGACCGTTACCGGAAATATTAGATTTTGAATGGATGGCCTAAAGCCATTGATACTTTAAATGAATTAAAACGGAATGAATTTGATTTCAGCGAGGACAAAAAAATGGATTATAAAAATGAGATTCTTCGGTTAAAAGAAGAGCGAAATGCTGTAATAGTAGCTCATTTATATCAAGATGGAGAAATACAGGATATTGCCGACATGGTTGGCGATTCCTTTGAGTTGAGCCGCTATTGTGCATCAACGGATAAAGATACAGTTGTTTTTTGTGGAGTGCATTTCATGGCTGAAAGTGCCAAAATCCTTTCGCCTGAAAAAACCGTTCTGCTCCCTGCAATTGATGCAGGATGTCCCATGGCAGATATGGCAAATGTGGAAGATCTAAAAAAGCTAAAGAATAAATATCCGGAAGCTGCAGTGGTATGTTATGTAAACACTACAGCAGCCATAAAAGCCGAATGTGATATTTGCTGCACTTCATCCATTGCGGAAAAAGTAGTGCGTTCAGTTCCGAACAAACAGATTTTATTCTTGCCCGACAGAAACTTAGGGCAATATGTAGCAAAGCAGGTTCCCGAAAAAGAATTTATCTTCTGGGCCGGTTTTTGCCCTACCCATAATGCTCTTTCGACTATGCATGTTGATGAAGCTCGGAAAGCATACCCCAATGCTGTTTTAGCAGTTCATCCCGAGGCTCCCCCCGAAGTAGTGGAGTTGGCTGACTTTGTAGGGAGTACCAAACAAATAATAGATTTTTGTACACAATCGGATAACCAAGAGTTTATAATAGGTACAGAAGAAGGTATTCTGCATCAGCTTAAGAAGAAAAACCCCAATAAGGAATTTTACATGCTGAAGTATAGATTTATTTGCCCAAATATGAAAAAGACCTCTTTAGAGACCCTCTATGAGTCACTAAGGGACATGAAGCATGAAATTACCTTAGATGAGGAAACAATAAAGAAAGCGTCTTTAAGCCTAGAAAGAATGCTTAAGGTAAAGTGAAATAAATAAACATTTGAAGGTGAATATTAATGCAGGAGCTTAGACAAGAAGAGAAAGCAAAACTTGATCGTTATCTTATTGATTTCGACACTGACAACTTGCCCTGTGAATTTTATGATGTGGTAATTATAGGAAGCGGTATAGCGGGAGTTTACACTGCTTTATCTACGCCAAGAAATGCCAAGGTGTTGATTATTACAAAAGAGTCCATAGAAATAAACAACTCAGTGCTTGCCCAAGGAGGTATCGCTGTTTCTCTAGATCAAAACGATTCTCCTAGTCTTCATTTTAAGGATACCTTGTATGCAGGAGCTGGCCTTTGCGATGAGACAGCGGTTAATGCTCTTGTTACAGAAGCGGCTGATAATATTGCAACTCTTTGCTTATATGGAGTCAACTTCGACAGGGATGACGATAAGCGGTTATCCCTTACAAGAGAAGGGGCTCACAGTATGAACCGAATTATACATACCGGAGATGCTACCGGAAAAGAGGTATGTGATACTCTTGTCAGCGCAGTATCGGGTCTGGACAATGTTACCATAAGGGAACAAACCTTTGCCATAGATATTTTGACTGAAGACGGTGAGTGTAAAGGAGTATTAACTTCAAACGAAGACGGAACGAAGTTAAAGGCATATTTTGCACCGGTTGTTGTCTGTGCATCAGGCGGGTATGGAAGGCTTTATTCAAAAACAACCAATCCCGAGGTGGCTAACGGAGACGGAGCGGCCATTGCGTACAGAGCCGGTGCCGAGCTAATGGATTTGGAGTTTGTTCAGTTTCATCCCACTGTTCTATTCCACCCAGATAACCAAAACTTTTTGATATCCGAGGCTGTGCGCGGAGAAGGGGCTTTATTGCGCAATAATAAAGGTGAACTGTTCATGGAGCAATACCATCCCATGAAAGAGCTTGCCCCTAGAGATGTTGTTTCAAGAGCTATTTTTCAGGAAATGCAAAAGACCGGTTCTAACCATGTTTTTCTTGATATAACCCACAAGGATAAGCAGTATTTAGAACATCGTTTTCCTATGATATATAAGACCTGTCTTTCTTATGGATTTGACATGTCTAAGGACTTTATACCCGTAGCACCTTGTCAGCACTATAGTATGGGCGGAATAAAGACTGATGAGTGGGGAAGAACCACAGTAAGAGGTTTTTATGCAGTGGGAGAAGCTGCATGTAACGGAATTCACGGTGCTAATCGACTTGCATCAAATTCTCTGCTTGAGGGCTTGGTTTTTGGCAGAAGAATAGGTCTTCAGGTAAAGGAAAACCTGAACCAAATAAAAATGCGTGAGGGCTTTAAGCCTAAAATAAGCTATAAAAAGCAATGGAAAGATACGGATATTGACGTTCTTTCAATGATAAGTAAGCTTCAATCAATTATGAATTTGAATGTTGGTATTATTAGAAGCAAAGAGAGCCTCTGTACTGCAATGGAAGCCATTGATAAAATGAAAAATGATGTCGATGGCGTAAAAGTTGTTCATACACAATTTATGGAGCTTAAAAATATGCTGACCCTTTCAAGTATGGTGGTGAAAGCCGGCTTACTTAGAGAAGAGAGCAGAGGCGCACATTTTAGAAGTGATTTTCCTGCTTCTGATGATAAAAATTGGCTAAAAAACATTGTCTTTCAGGGAGGATTCCAAAATGCTTGATTACCAATTGGTTGATGATATAATATGGCGAGCACTTAAGGAAGATATGCCGATGGGGGACATTACCACTGAAAGCACTGTACCCCAAGATGAGGCAAGCTTTGCCAAACTCATTGTAAAAGAGGATTGTGTTATAGCAGGCCTTGAAGTTTTTTGCAGAGTGTTTATCTTACTTGACCCAAATACTTATATCGAGCGCTATGTAAACGATGGAGAAAAGGTTGATGCAGGTACCGTTATTATGCGAATATCGGGCAACTCCAGAGCAATGCTCAAAGCTGAAAGAACTGCGCTGAACCTTCTTCAAAGAATGTCCGGAATTGCATCTGCCACAAGAAAATTTGCAGATATTCTTGAGAGAACAAGGTCTAAAATTGTTGACACAAGAAAAACGGCACCGGGATTGCGATATCTCGACAAAATGGCCGTAAGAATAGGCGGAGGCACTAATCACAGATACTGTTTATCAGACGGGGTATTGATAAAAGACAACCACATCAAGGCCTCGGGGGGAATTACAACTGCTGTGGAAAAGGCCAGGGCGCAAATACCCCACACTATTAAAATAGAAGTCGAAACTGAATCTTTGGAACAGGTAAAAGAGGCTCTTGATGCTGGAGCGGACATTATTATGCTTGACAATATGAAGCCTGAAGTTATGAAAGAAGCTGTGGAATATATTAACGGACGAGCACTTACAGAAGCATCAGGCAATGTTACAGCCGATAATCTGGCAGATGTGGCTAAGTCAGGGGTAGATTTAATTTCCTCAGGAAGTTTGACACATTCTGTAAAAGCGGCCGACATAAGTCTTAGATTTGAGTAAAATAAGGCAAGATAGATACGTTTATACGACAAATAGTGCATCAATATGACAGAATTTTTTTGTCAAAATGTGCTAATTTACCAAAAAACATAGTGATTTTTATCTAGTAGATGTCTATAATAGATAAGAAGTAAAGTTGTAATGACGACTTGTGGACAAAATAAGAAAGTATCCACAGAAAAATGCCTGTAATGCCCATTAGATGGTGGATAAAACTCCAGAACCTGCAAACGGTGCGGGTTGTGGAGTTTTTATTTTTATCCACAGGGCTGTGGATTTCTGTGGACAACATTGTTAAAACTTCACAGAATAAAGTTTTCAGAACGGGTAAATATAAATTTGTACGCTGAGGTTTATCAACAAGGAGGGATATGGATCATGAGCAGGCATAGGGTTATGTCAGAAGATCTGAAACATGAGATTGCCCGTGAACTTGGTGTGTATGAGAAGGTAAGCAGAGAAGGATGGGGATCAGTTTCATCCAGAGATTGTGGAAACATGGTAACAAAGGCGATCGAGATAGCAAATAGGAACTCCGCAAGACAACCGGGGTAACTGTGGCGGGGTACAGTTAACCGGACAGGTGAACCAGAGGCGTATTTAAATAAAGGGCATGGGATTTATCCCGTGCCCTTTAAAGTGTTGACAAAGCGCTTTTCGTGTTGTAGAATATAATCCGTCACTAAAAAAATAATGGAGAGATGGTCGAGTTGGTTTAAGGCACCGGTCT
>JAAYNX010000029.1 GCA_012520615.1 Clostridiaceae bacterium
ATCTTGCATGATATTTCGTACACTGTTCAATTTTCAATGTCCATGCCGTTGCTTTTTTTTAATTCGGCTTTCTGTCTTGCTTTCGAGCTTTTTTTCTCTCGTTAGCGGAGACAGCTTTTATATCTTACCACCGTCTCTATTCTCTGTCAAGCACTTTTTTTAACTTTTTTCGAGCTTTTTTTTGTGTTTGATGTCAAATTTGTGACGGAACTTTAGTTTATCACAATTGCTATCCAAAGTCAATTACCAATTACTAGTTATTGTTTGTTAGTGCGCTTTTCAGCCCGTGCAATTGCAACTTTTTTATATTACACCAAGACTTGCTGTGTTGTCAACACCAAAATCTCATTATGTATAGAATTCTTCTTAATATATATTGAAAACTTGTTCCTCATACAAAAAACCGACTTCTTAGATCTTCTAGAAACCGGTTCTTAATCGTTGCCTATAATGTATATATAATTATCTTGTTTCTATTAGTACATAAGAAGAGCCGTCTATAAACTTATCAGTAAACTTCAGATTATAATTCTCGATGGGATACTTATTGTTTAAGGCCTCTTCCGCTAAAGCGCCATAGTTTACTATAGAATCCCAACCTTTTACGCTGGTGTTTATATTTGAGCTTATCAATTCAGCAATTTTAGAAAGCCTGCCAAGGTTCTTTAATGTCACATGCTGAGATATAAATGCTTTAATGAATCTGTTCTGGTTGTTCTTCCTGAATATATCCCCGTAGTTCTGAAATTTACCGTTTTCATCAAAGCCTTGTCTAAATCGGACATATCCTTCAGCTTGAGCACCATTAAGGTGCTGGGTTCCTTTTTCTATATATATATTTAAGTCTTGATAGGGATCATTATATTCCATATGAACAGGAACATAGACGGTTACCCCACCAAAATAATCAACTATATTTCTAAACCCCTTTACCTTGACATATGCATAATCATTTATATAAATATCAAAAACCTCATGAATAATGTCTGCTATAAAATCTACATACGGTTTATTAAAGCGACCAACGCCCTTCTGGTATTCAATAGTTTGGCCTATGGATGGAGCTGCATTAATACGATGCATACCTTTCTCTTTTAAATAAGAGGGGTTTGTTTTTCTTAGAGCATCTATGACATAGTCACTATAATCTATATAAATATCTCGTGGAAGGCTGATAACAGTCACCTTTTTTGAAACCTTGTCTATATTAAGTATCATGATAGTATCAAAATTAAAACCTGAAGGCTCTGTTCCCAATAATAAAACATTTGTGCTTTCCGGACTTACAATACTCTCAAAATATTTTTGATTATTTGTAAGGAAGAAACTATCATCCTCCTCCAAATCATCATTAGGCACAACAACATTTTCGTAAGGATTTGGGGTAGGAGTAATTATACCTGGTTTTTCAGGTTCCTCATTAGTACCTGCCGAAAGGTTCTGTGATGCCATTAAGCTAAAAAACACAACAAAAATCGTTGAGAAAAAAGCCATTGTAATCCTTGCTTTTTGGGACCTAAATATATAATCACCCCCGAAAGTGAACAGCTATTTCTAGGATATCACTTTTTATCCTGAATTAATACTTTCTAAATTGTCAACTTCTTCTTATTTCTATTATTTTACAAGGGTTTTCAGCCGCTCAATTATTTTTTCGTACATTTCAGTATATTTCTTTAATTTTTCTCTCTCACCTTCAATGACAGCAGCAGGAGCTTTAGCAACAAAACTATCATTAGAAAGCTTTTTGTTTACTCTATCCAACTCCATCTCAAGGTTTGCCTTTTCTTTTTCGAGCCTCTCAATTTCTTTTTGCATATCTATAAGATCTTCAAGCGGCATGAATATTTCAGCACCGTCTACTACAACAGCCACAGCATCTTGAGCAATACCTGTTTTGTCTTTTTGAGCAATAACATCAGATAATCCGGCTAGTCTGTTAAAGGTAGATTTTTCTCCCTGTATCAACTCTCCGATTTCCTGATCTTTAATTACAAAAACAGCCTTAGCCTTCCTGCTCATAGGTACATTCATTTCAGCCCTTAAATTGCGTATACCTCTTATGGCTTCCATTATGAACGACATATGTTTCTCTTCTTTCGGGTATAAAGTACCCTCGGAGTATTCAGGCCATGATGATACCATGATGCTCTCGTCATCTGTGATAAGATGGCTGTAAATTTCCTCAGTAATGAAAGGCATAAAAGGATGTAAGAGTTTCATAGCATTTTTCAGTATCTCATTAAGCACGAACATGGCTTCTAAGCGTCCCTCTGCCTCTTGGTCATATAATCTAGGCTTAACAAGCTCTATATACCAATCACAGAATTCTTCCCATATAAACTCATATATTTTCTGAAGGCCAATACCCAACTCAAACTTTTCAAGGTTTTCAGTCACTTCTCTAGCCACAGTATTTATGCGGCTCAATATCCATTTGTCTCCGACTGTATATTTACTTTTATCCACCTTGCTAAAGTCAATATCATCGTCGAAATTCATCATAACAAAGCGGAAAGCATTCCAGATCTTATTGGCAAAGTTTCTGCTGGCTTCCAACTTCTCATCTGAAAAGCGCATATCGTTTCCGGGGGAAGTTCCTATGGTCAGTGCATAACGGAGAGCATCAGTACCGTATTTATCAATCACTTCGAGTGGATCGATGCCATTACCCAAGGATTTTGACATCTTTCTGCCCTGAGCATCCCTCACAAGACCATGAATAAGAACATATTTAAATGGTTCTCTTCCCATCTGTTCAATCCCGGAGAAAATCATACGGGCAACCCAGAAGAATATAATGTCGTAGGCGGTAACCAGTACATTTGTAGGATAGAAGTATTTTAGATCCGGTGTCTCATTCGGCCAGCCAAGGGTAGAAAACGGCCAAAGTGCCGAGGAAAACCATGTGTCCAGAACGTCTTCATCTTGCTTAACATTTGCCGACTGACATTTATCACATTTTTCGGGAGCTGTTCTTGATACAATGGTCTCTCCACAGTCAGAACAATAATATGCAGGAATCCTATGACCCCACCAAAGCTGACGGGATATACACCAATCCTGGATATTCTCCATCCAGTTAAAATAAATCTTAGAGAATCTTTCTGGTACAAACTTAATTGTACCGTTTCTAACAGCCTCTATCGCAGGTTCTGCCAAGGGCTTCATCTTTACGAACCACTGCCATGATACTCTTGGCTCAATAACGGTTGAGCAACGATAACATTCGCCTACATTGTGTTTATGCGGTTTAACCTCAACAAGCAGATTCAAAGCCTTGAGATCTTCTACAATCTGCTTACGGGCCTCATAACGATCCATCCCTGCATATTTTCTGCCATTTTTATTTATGGTAGCATCTTCATTAAGTATATTAATAATTTCGAGATTGTGTCTAAGGCCTACTTCAAAGTCATTAGGATCATGCGCAGGAGTGATTTTAACCACACCGGTTCCAAAATCACGGTCAACATAGGTATCGGCAACAATAGGTATTTCACGATCCATAAGAGGCAGCATTACATTTTTCCCTATAAGGTGCTTGTATCGCTCATCCTCGGGATGAACAGCCACAGCTGTATCACCAAGCATAGTCTCTGGGCGTGTTGTGGCAAGCTCTAAGAATTCATCAGTGCCAACAACGGGATATCTGATGTGCCAAAAATGACCATCATGCTCCTCATACTCAACTTCTGCATCTGAAATTGATGTTCCGCAAACAGGACACCAGTTTATTATTCTCTCGCCCCTGTAAATAAGACCTTTTTCATAAAGGCGTACAAATACTTCCTTAACAGCCTCTGACAAACCTTCGTCCATAGTGAAGCGTTCTCTCTTCCAGTCACAAGAGCTGCCTAATTTCTTAAGTTGCTCAACAATTCTACCGCCGTATTGAGCTTTCCATTCCCAAGCTCTCTCCAAAAAAGCATCTCTTCCTAGATCCTCTTTTGTAATGCCTTCCTGTGCCATCTTCTCTACTATCTTAGCCTCTGTGGCAATACTGGCGTGGTCTGTTCCCGGAAGCCAAAGGGCGCTAAAGCCTTGCATACGTTTCATACGAATTAATATATCCTGCATGGTATTATTCAGTGCATGACCCATATGAAGCTGCCCGGTAATGTTTGGAGGGGGAATTACGATGGTAAAGGGTTCTTTATCAGGGTCAACCACTGCATGAAAATAGTCCTTTTCCATCCATCTGCTATATAACTTATCTTCAACCTTCTGTGGATCATAGATTTTTTCTATTTCCTTATTACTCATGTTATACATCCTCTCTGTGTTTCCGAAACCCATTATATAAATTTATTATTATATTGAATTATACAAATATATATTGCACCGTTGCACCGGGAACCTTGTCGAATTAACAATAAAAAAGCCTTCATCCAAAAAAAATTGGACGAAAGCTTACTTCCGCGGTACCACCAAATTTCCCTTTCGGGCTCTTAATAAGAAGATAACGGCTCTTAACCGGTATAACCTACTCTTAGTTCAGCTATACAAGCTCAGGAGCGACTTCGACAGCGACTTCCATGGAAATGCTTACACCCTACGGCATCTCCTCTCTGATTGGCTTTTTCTGCCTACTACTCTCCGTCATTGCTAAAACATATATTTATGATATTAAAATAAGGCTGACTAATTGTCAAGACAGCTTCTAAAAATAAGTTAACTCAGCCTCGCTTTTTTATAAATTATATAAGATTATATTATTGTTACTTAACAATATTATTTACCTACAATGTTGCTTCTGATACCCTGATTTTAGAACACAGTTCTTTTTTACAGAAGATTAATTAAAGCAGCAATTTCTTCTTCCTTTGTTGCCCAGCTTGTAGCAAATCTCACAACAGTATGCTTTTCATCAGCCTTTTCCCAGAAGCTAAAGCTGACCTTCCCCTGTAATTCCTTCATCTTTGTGTTCTCTAGCACAATAAAAATCTGGTTAGTTATTGTTTCTATATAGAATTTATAATTCTTTTCGGCAAATGCTTTTCTTAGCATATCAGCCATCTGGATGGCATGGCGGCTTACTTTAAAATACAAGTCATCAGTAAACAGGGTATCAAATTGAATTCCAAGCAAGCGCCCCTTTGCAAGCAAGGCTCCATGCTGTTTTATGATTGTTGTAAAATGCTTTGGAGCATTATTGTGAGTGAATACCACAGCTTCACCACATAAAGCCCCCACCTTTGTTCCACCAATATAAAAAACATCACATAACTTTGAAAGATCGGGTAAAGTAACATCAGTTTCCGCACTCATCAGACCATACCCCAGACGTGCCCCATCCATATATAATGGCAATTCATACTGTTTACAGATTTCTGAAAGTTCTTGCAATTCCTTGAGACTATATAGTGTTCCTTATTCGGTAGGGTGAGATATATATACCATTCCGGGGAAAACCATGTGTTCATGATTTGCATCTCCATAGAAATTTTTTAAGTAATCCCGCAATACATCTGCCTGTATCTTGCCGTTTGAATGAGGAACCGTCAACACCTTATGCCCTGTATACTCAATTGCACCTGCTTCATGAGTGCTGACATGACCGGTGTCTGCCGCTATTACTCCCTCATACTGTTTGAGCATGGCATCAATAATTATTTGGTTGGCCTGAGTTCCACCTATAAGGAAATAAATGTCCGCTTCGGGGCACTTGCAAAGAGTCCTGATTTTCTCCTTTGCCCGGTCACAGTATCTATCCTTTCCATAGCCCGACATTTTTTCCATATTCGTTTCAATTAGGCGCTGTAAAATCTGTTCATGGGCGCCTTCCGTATAATCACTTTCAAATGATAACATTTCTATTCTCCTCGTCATCAAAACAGTTTTCGCACAGATTGTCGTACTATAATTCAAAAATGTGACGGTTTCGCATATCTATTATTGTACCATTAACAAAATGTTTTTTTTAAGTTATATGTTCTATTTACTTAACATTCTTTTCATTTTGTTAAATCCTCTGACATAATTCCACCTAAATCTTTTTATCTGTCTAACTTAGTATTTACATTACAATGAGTTTTAGCCGATTTCAACCACTTTGTCGGTGTCGGCAAAATGGTCATCTTTTTGGTATGAATATTAAATTATGTAACGTAACCAAGTAGCATAGCTGCTGCGACCTGCATCTATACATCTCCACGTCTATATTTACTATTTTTCTACTTTGTGGTAGAATGTTTTGAAGCTAAGCATGAAATACTTAGCTTAATTGATGAGAAGGAGGTGAAAAA
>JAAYNX010000128.1 GCA_012520615.1 Clostridiaceae bacterium
CATTACGTAGAGTGTTTTTGCTATGCACCATTATATTTACTTCTTTTTAAAATTCTAAATAGTTCAGGTATTCTGATGATACAGGCTCATCACCTAGTATAACCACTCCCGTCTCACCTGTTTTAAACATCCAGTTAACTAGGTGTGAAACATCATTCATTCTTATACTATCAATTTTTTCCAATACCTCTTCGGGGTAGGTGACCATGCCTGTAATAATTCTTGACTTTCCAATGGCGGTCATACGACCGGATGTACTATCCAAGCTTAAGCAATAATTACCTTTCAGCTGATTTTTACTGATTAAAAACTCACTATCGGTTATACCGTGAGTAATCAAATTACAAATCTCTTTACCTATGCATTCAATTACTTTATTTGCTTTATCCGGATTTGCAGCGGCGTAAATAGTAAACATCCCACAGTCTCTAAAGGATGTGGGAAAGGAGTATATAGAATATACCAAGCCAAGATCTTCACGAATATTCTGAAACAATCTTGAGCTCATTCCGCCGCCAATAATATTGTTCAGAACCATAAGTGCATATATAAGATCATCTCCCATTGGCAGGCCTCGAAAACCTATACATAAATGTGTCTGTTCAGTTTCTTTCTTTTTGAATAAAAAATGAGTTCTGAATAATGGGCGTTCATTGGACAGGTTGCAGTAACCAAGCGACTTCCACTTGCCAAAATACTTGTTAATGAGCTCAATTAAATGTTCTTCATCAAAATTTCCGACAACAGATATTACACAGTTATCAGGTATATAGAACGTTGACATATATTCAATCAAATCATCACTTACTATTCTTTCTAAAGATTCAGCAGTCCCCAATATAGGATAACCTAAAGGAACACCATTCCACATCTCTTCGGTTAACAGATCATGTACTAACTCTTCAGGGTCATCTTCGTACATACTGATTTCTTCCATAACCACCTTTTTTTCTGTTTCCATATGTTCGAGATTAAACACCGGATTTAGTAACATATCTGACAGAATTTCCACTGCTGTTTCAAGATCGCTATACAATGTTTTAGTATAATAACAGGTGCAATCCTTCCCTGTAAAAGCATTTATCTCTCCGCCAATTCTATCTATCTCACAGGCAATATCCTTTGCCGTCCTTTTTTCTGTTCCCTTAAACACCATGTGTTCAATAAAATGTGAGATTCCGTTATTTCTGCGGGTTTCATATCGTGCTCCTGCACCAATCCATACTCCAAAAGATACAGATTTAAGATGATTTAAGCGCTCATAAACAACAGTTAAATTGTTTTCCAAGATGTACTCTTTATACAATATATTAACCACCTTTAATGTAATCTAAGATAATAATATTTAGAGATAGTTACCCAAATTGAAAAGACCATTAACAGGCATTGACAACCTATGCGGTAATGAATAAGCAACGACGGGAGAACCCGCCGTTTACACTTTTATGTCTGAATTGGATTTATTGATTAAAGTTTATACAAACCCAAAATCTCCTCTGAATTGTAACGCGTCTACTCTTTTCATCAACTCTGATCTAATACTTTTTAATATATTTCTTTTTTCAACATATCCGGTATATTTACCTTCACTTGATTCCACTTCCCTGTATTGCTGGAGCACATATTTGTGAGCCCCTTTAATTGTTTCGGAAATATCCATCAAATCTTCATCACAGAGTTCTGGGGTGTAGGTTGTGCGAAATTCATATTCTACCTGATCCTCTTTGAGTATGCTTATACTTTCAGATATTTTGCGGGTGTCCACAGGTGAGCAACAGACTTTTCGATATTTACACAAAGGCGCCTTTATATCCATCGCCACATAATCCAGTAATTTATTTTCTAATAGAATCTTTAAACACTCCGGATTAGTTCCGTTTGTATCAAGCTTTGTTTTGAAGCCCATGCCCTTTATTATGTCTAAAAATTGAGGAATATCCTTTTGTAGAGTAGGCTCACCTCCCGAAATAACAACACCATCCAATAGTCCACGGCGTGTCTTTAAAAAAGCAATAATATCGTCCTGTAAAATAGTTTCATTTTTTGATGTCGCACCTATTAGACAGCGGTTATGGCAGTATCCGCAATTCATATTACAACCTTGCGTGAAAACAACCGCCGAAATGTTCCCCGGATAATCTATCATGGAGCTTTTCTGTAATCCTGAAATTTTCATAGCATACCCTTTTATCCGACTTGCTCATCAAGTACGAATTTTCTTCTCAAAAAGTATTCTTCTTTCTTTCCTCTATTGTAATTAGCCACAGGCCTTAAATAGCCTACAACTCTAGACCATACTTCTGTGTGGCCACCACAGGTAGGGCATTCAAAATGTTCTCCTTGAATATATCCATGTGTATTGCATATTGAAAAGGTTGGCGTTATAGATATATACGGCATCTTATAGCGCTCAAAAATCCTCTTTATAAGGTTTTTACATACCTGAATCTCTTTAATACTCTCTCCGAGATACAGATGTTGTACCGTTCCTCCGGTATATAGCGATTGAAGTTCGTCCTGAAGATCCATACATTCAAATATATCGTCTGTATAGCCTACGGGAAGTTGTGTCGAGTTTGTATAATAGGGAGCATCATCACCAGCAGCAATTATATCAGGGTATCTTTGCTTGTCGAGCCTAGCTAGGCGGTAGGAAGTGCCTTCTGCAGGTGTTGCTTCAAGATTATAGAAGTTTCCGGTTTCCTTCTGGAATTCAATCATAATATCTCTTAGGTAATTCATAACTTCAACAGCAAACACCTGCCCCTCAACAGTGGTGATATCCTTGCCCATAAAGTTCAAAATTGCTTCGTTCATACCTACTATTCCGATGGTGGAGAAATGATTATACCAATAGGAACCTGTTCTTTCTTTAACATTTCTGAGATAATGTGAAGTATAAGGATAAAGCCCCTTTTCCGATTGTTGTTCAATAATTTTTCTTTTGATCTCAAGGGAGGTCTTTCCAATCTTAGCAATCTCTAATAATCTTTGTTTGAATTCATCTTTTGTAGAACTTAAATACCCGATTCTTGGCAGATTAATTGTGAAGACTCCGATAGAGCCGGTAAGAGGATTGCTGCCAAATAATCCTCCTCCTCTTTTCCTGAGCTCGCTTGTGTCCAGACGAAGCCTGCAGCACATTGAAACAGCATCCTCAGGGGAAAGATCTGAATTGACATAGTTTGCAAAATACGGGATTCCATATTTGCATGTAATCTTCATGAAACCATCCACCGCAGGGCTATCCCAATCAAAATCCCTTGTGATATTAATGGTGGGAATAGGAAATGTAAATACTCTTCCCTTGGCATCCCCTTCTAGCATAACATCACAGAAGGCTTTGTTGAATAAATCCATCTCGGCCTGAAAGTCTCCGTATTTGTCATTTGTATATTCTCCTCCGCATATAACAGGTTCCTCTCTAAGTGTTGAAGGAACCTTAATGTCAAAGGTAAGATTGGAAAAGGGGCATTGAAAGCCAACTCGTGTTGGGACATTAATATTGAAAACAAATTCTTGAACGCATTGTTTAATTTGGTCATAGTTTAGATTGTCATAACGAATGAAAGGTGCGCAGTAGGTGTCAAAGCTTGACCATGCTTGTGCTCCGGCTGTCTCTCCTTGAGTTGTAAATGTTGAATTGACAATCTGCCCTAGAAAGCTCCTTAAATGCTTTGCCGGCTTACTTTCAACTTTACCGGGCACACCACCGAAGCCATCAAGCAGAAGTTGCTTTAAATCCCATCCGGCACAATATGCTCCAAAGAAACCCATATCATGAATATGGCAATCACCGTTCTGGTGAGCCTCACGAACCTCAGTTGGGTAGATTTCATGTAGCCAATAGTTTTTTGTGAAAATTTCTCTGATGTAGTTATTTAGACCATTTACACTCTTTTGTGTATTTGCATTCTCTTGTATTTTCCAATCCTTATCGCCCAAATAGTCGCCAAACATGTTGATGGTAGCTCCTATAAGTGCATTTAATTCTCTAGCGCCTTTTCGTTTTTCACGGTACAGTATGTAAGACTTAGCTGTCTTGGCATGACCGTTTTCAATAAGTACATACTCCACAAGATCTTGAATTTGTTCAACTTCGGGTATTTTTCCTTTGTACTTTTTGTTTGCCAGCTCTACTACCTCGTCACAAAGACGTTGGGCTAAGGCAAAATCATTTCCTCCGCATGCTACTGCTGCCTTGAATATGGCAGATGATATTTTCTCAGGCACAAATTTCTCAATATTTCCGTTTCTCTTGCGTATTTTCTCAATCATACCTGATTGCCTCCCTCTTTTGTTAAACGAAACCAACATCTCGTCGTGAAATATATTATCATACACAATATATAGTGTCAATCCACTATTCGCTTGTTTTTTTGTGCAAAATGACGGAACCAAGGAATGCCAAGCTTTTGACTTCAATTTATATTTCGACAAAAATCAATATTTTGTCAAGCAGTAATGACATGTATACAACATATTGTGGTTTTCTAATGTTCGTCAAAATGCCCGAAACTTACTTATACAAACGTTTTCGGAACACCATTGTTTTTTTACTATTTTTTCGACAAAAAATAATCAAAAAAATAAGGCCTCGACAAAATATTGGCCATAAAAAATTTGGTTAAATTGACTAATAGTACTTTAGTCCCGTTATAATCAGGAATATATTTTGACTCTATTTTAGTTATATAATAAGTGAATCAAGTAGGCCTTGCTCTGCAAAGCTGGTATAACGGTCTCCCGCAACTATTATATGGTCAACCACATTGATAGATATTGGCTTCATAGCTTGGCATATTTTTCTGGTGACATCTATATCGGCTCCTGAAGCTTTTAGACTGCCTCCCGGGTGATTATGGGCTAGTATTATGCTATTTGCCTTATGGCGAAGTGCAGTTTCAACAATAATTCTCGGATATACCGGCGCTTCATTTATTGTACCCTCATGAACAAGCGCGGCATGATTTACGCGATTTTGTGAATCAAGACAGATAATATAGAAACATTCGTATATTCGCCCTGCAAATAGTGATAGAGCATAATTTCCTGCTATTGTCGATGAATTTAAAACAGGCCTGCTTCCCCACTTTTGTTTAAGATATCGCCGGGATAAGGGAGCTACCAATGAAATCAATATAGCCGAATTAATGCTTACCTTACAGCGCCTTGCAATATCTCTGGGATGAGCCTCAAGAAGGTCGTGAAGAGTTCCAAACTCTTTTATCATTCGATGTGCCAGAGCATTTGTATCTCGCTGAGGAACGCTATAAAACAGAAGCAGTTCGATGACTTCATGGTCTGCAAAGTTATCAAGCCCTTCATCCATATACCTCTCTTTTATTCTGCCTCTATGGCCTTCATGGACATTTAGTTCGGACATTTTAATACCCCTAATTATTATAATATCTTAATAATTACATATATTACTTGTTTATTTTATCATATAATTACTTTTTGTTACAACAATAATTTGGGGAATAGTTTTGCCTTGCTCTGCGGATCTCCGCACTTATTACACCTTTTTGGGAAATTAATCCTTATATTTCCCATCACCAATAAAAAAGCTCCATATGGCTTCAACGAAAGCCTTTCGATTGCATTACAAGTTATAAGTTGAAAAATATTTTCCGCAGTTATTACATTTTAAACCGCAGTTATTACATTTCTGTTTTTTAAACCCTAGAAAACGATATAATGCAAATAACAATTTTTTGGAGGTGTCTTATGAAAAAAAGCCTATATCAATATCTTTAATTTACATTGATCTAATCACTATTTTGATTTAAAAAGAGTTTCATAAAGTATAGAATTTATGAAACTCTTTTAATAATTTTATTAAAGGAGAATTTACTTCTATGATTGCAAAAAAATTCTACATTATTTTAATTATACTCTCAATTTCTCTTACTTCTTGTACATTCCGGAAGTCAGTAGAAACAGAATTATATGAAGGCAAATTGCTGACAATAGGTATAATCGGCGAGATACCAACAGTTAGGGAGAAAAATATATCATTTAACAAATTGAATTTTGTAGACTTACATGATGATTTAAATTCCAAATATGATGCGATATTTATAACAAAAGAAAACTTATCAAAGGCTGCAGATTCGGAGTTTTTAGCTGTCTATAAAAGCTCAAACATCCCATTTTTTTTCATTCAATCTACAAAAGGGTACATTCCTTTTATAGAAGAAGGTTTATCATATGAAGATGCTTCGGAATTCAGTGATGGCTCATATATCACAGGTTTATATTATGGTAAAGACATTCATTGGACTTTTAATTTATATAATGATATTGAAAACTCAAAAAATATCGAAGAAGTTTATAGTAGAGTTTTCACAATAATATCAAAAATTGCTGATTCAACTTATCTCCAATAACACAAAAAGGGTATTGTCTTAAAGCTTTAAATACAATACCCTTTTTTCAACAATAGAACTGCTTATTGAGCATGAAGTTAGTTTCTCTACACTGAGATTAAACATATAAACAATCATGGCCACCCGCCAAACGAGTGGTCATGATTTCTTTATTATTTAGTTTTATTATTAAGCTTTATTATTTAGCCGGCATTTTAAGGACTTGTGAAATATATATTAGATTTGGATTTTTAATTATGTCCTTGTTAAGCTCATATATTTCTATGTATCTTCTTCCATCTCCCAAAAGTCTTTCAGCGATAACCCACAAGCAGTCACCCTTTACAACAGTATATGTCGTACCGGTATATTTAGGTTTGTCTTCAGTAATAGGTTCTTCTTCAATAACGGGAGCAGTTATAATGTTTATGCGACCTGCAGGCTTGCCATATTTAGCTTCGCTTATTACACCGCCCAGCACTTCTTCTGTATAATTTATAAGAGCGTCTTCCAAGGCTACATATGTATTATAGCTTTCTAGATCTTTAAATAAATAGTATGTGTCCCCGCCTGCTGCTAGGAAGTCGTTAGTAGCTATCGTATAGGTTTTATTAAGGTCTAATGCTACTCCACCGACTTTAACATCAGTAACACGGGCTCCTGGATTTGCTGGAGCAAAATAGGTCGAGTCGGGATATTGGGTTCCATTAACGTAAGGAACGGTTGTATCGATTGTGAATTCGATACCCGATACCTGTGGGAATGCTCCTAATGCCTCGGGTGCTGCACTAGCTGATGCCTCTAGCACCTCTAGCAACTGGCTTCCGGTTACTTTTACAGTAGAAATCGTATTGCCAAATGGGAATACGGTCTTCATATCTTTCATAGTAATATCGCCCTTTGCAATTGATGCTCTGATACCACCACCGTTTGTAATTGCTCCGTCAATATTCCCACCTGTCGCTTGATTGGCACTCCATAGAATGGCATCGGCAGCAAAATCACCTAGATTAGTTTCCTGTGTTCTTACACCGGGAGCTCTGTTTCCATCTAACAGAATTTCTGTTTTGGCAAAAACATCCGATAGTTGAAGATCTATCTGGGCAGCCACTTTATTGATTTCATCGTTGATATCTTTATCTACACTATTGTAGTCTTCGGCTGAAATCAGTTTTGCTTCTACGCTTTCGTCATCAATTATAATAACTCCGGCATGACTAAGTTTTGTTCCTGCAGAAGCAATTATTGTAGTATCTCCTTCATGTCCATCAAGGATACTGTGGCTGTGTCCGTCAATTAGAATATCTATGCCTTCCACATTATCTATAAGGTCAATGGATCTGTTGGGTATACTACTTTCATCAGTTCCAAGATGAGCTACACAGATTATATGTTCGGCCCCATCCTTTTCTAATTGCTCTACTTGCTCCTTAGCAGCTTCGTACATATCTTCACCTGAAAGGAAATTAAGAGATGCTACATTGTTAGGGTTTGCTTTAGTCATAGTTTCCGGTGTTGTTAACCCGAAGAATCCGACTTTTCCTATTTCGGTATCAAAGATTATTGATGCTTCAAAAACAGTTTTTCCACTAGATTTATCCAGAATATTAGCCGAAACAAACGGGAATTCTGCCGCTTCGTTGAGTTTTATGAGATTATCATAACCAAAATCAAATTCATGATTTCCAGGTACCATTAAATCATAACCGGCGAGATTCATAAATTCAATAGCATTTAAACCCTTGCTTAGATTAACAAGGGGATCACCTTGAATTGCATCTCCCGCTGATATTAACAGTACATCGGCTCCTGCCGCCTCATAGTCCTTTACAAGCTGGGCAATACCTGCTGTTCCCAGTGATTCTCCTTCGACGGCCACATCTCCCCCATGTGTATCGTTGGTATGTATAATGACAAGTTTACCTGAAAGATCAGTGGTATTCTGGGGAAGTGCATCAGCACCCAATACCGGTACACTAAATAATACTAACACGAATGTAAGCGCCAGTAGTAACGAAGTAGCTTTTCTTAGCTTAGAATTGGTTCCATGACTTGATTTCAACATGAAAAACAAAACCTCCTTCTTTTTGGCTTTTAGTAAAGAAATGAATGATACAACTGAATGATACAAAAATACAGTAATTCTATGTTTAGAATTATGTAAATTTTTTGTAAAACTCGTCTTCATTTTATCAGAAAATAACCCTGTTTACAATTAATTTTAAGGGGCCTTGTTTTATGGATCAAGGCCCCTTTGTTAATATCACAATTTTAAAATATGATTCCTGTATTATAAGCTATTTATTCGATTGAATCTATTATTCCGTCCCCATCTAAATCCAATCCCTGTAATTCATTAGAAACCCCGTATAACTCCTTGCCATGGATATTAATTCGAACTCTTTCGCTTTCTACCATCTTACTTAATAAATCTCTTACAATCTTAGGTTTTTTTATACGAACCAACTCAAGGGTAGGATGCGTTTTATCGGCTGTATAAAGAGTTATCGTCCCAACACCCAAAAGCTTATCTCCAAATGTTCTGTTAAGCTTGATGTCTAAAACTCTATAAAGAAGAAGCTCTTCCTCTGTGGTATTGAATAATCCTTTTGAATAATAGAGTCTTTGATCTTTTACGGCATATTTTGTAAAACTAAGCGGGAGACCAAGATAACGTTTTCTATCTTTCCATAGGTATTCGGTTTTTTGATTTTTAGCCATAGATCATCCCTCACATTTCTTATATATCTTTATTTCCCATTATAAGCCAATCTCTATTTATTGCAATAAAAATATTTTATACAAAAGGCCGCAGAAATGCCTATGATTTTGTAGCAGTCATATGTTATAATAAATGGTGCAAATTTACGATGAAGCACCGAATATTGCTGGGAATAGAATAACGAGCATGAACCCATGTGAGTTAACTGTTAGATACTCAAGCAGTAATCTTGCACTGCAACAACAAGCAGCGTCATTCATAAATAGCATGTGTCTCCGCAAAATAATTTTAATAAGCGGAAACGGCCTTCACTGGTTCCCTTTGCCCCTGCTGGTATGCTCAAGACAGAAAAGACATGAAGTAAAGAAACTATTTTCTGTATTGAGTAAAAAAGCCGTAAACACACTCTTTTTATGTTATTTTTTAGCGCTGCCCCAAGCTGTGATATGGCTTATTTTAAAAAACTATTTACATAACAAGCTTATATTGATATTTAAACCCTATAAACTCTTTTTATAAAAAGTATGAATAGGAAGTGATAAATATAGAAACATTATTTTTTACTGTGGTAAATCGAGGAAAAGCTAATGCTATATTACACAAAGCACAAGAATGCGGGGCTCAGGGAGGAACGATTCTTCTAGGTGAAGGCACTGTTCAATCTAAAGTATTGGAGAAAATGGGCCTTACTGAAATCCACAAAGAAATTCTATTGATATCAGCTTCAGAGAAGCTGTCTGATAAATTACATGACGTACTTAATGAGACTTTTATGTTCTATAAAAGTAATAAAGGGATTGCTTTCACAATTCCATTCAAACGCTGGCAACTACATACATCTAAATATGAAGAAAAAAGCCCATCAATTGATGATATCGCCTCCTACTATTGTATTATCACTGTTGTAGATAAAGGACGGGGCAAGGCATGCATGAAAGCAGCAAGGACAGCAGGCGCTAGAGGTGGAACTTTGATTCACGGCCGCGGAGCCGGCATCCCCACAGATTTTTATTTCCCATTGGTTATAGAACCTCAGAAGGATGTTATGATGCTTATTACTACAAAAGACAACGTAACCCCTATTAGAGAAAGAATTTTTTCTGATTTAGAGCTTGGAAAAGCAGGGAACGGAATTATTTTCACACTGCCCATTAGCAGAGCCAGTGGCCTCTTTGAAAATAGATCTGAGGAAAGCAAAGGAGGTACGGTATGAGTTTGCTATTTGAAAAAGCCAAAGAAGTTATCCGTACCTTATTACCGGTTGTGATACTAGTATTGATTCTTTGTTTTACTATAATTGAAGTTGAAACAGATATTCTCATACGATTTATCGTTGGCAGCGTTATGCTCTTAATTGGTCTGTCAATTTTTTTATTTGGTGTAGATTTATCTATGAATCCAATCGGCGAGTATATGTCTCAAGAGGTTGCTACATCAAAAACTCCCTTAAAAATTGCGCTTCTTAGTTTCTTTTTAGGTTTTTTGATAACAGTTGCAGAGCCTGACTTGCTCATCCTTGGTTCACAGGTTGAGGCAGCATCAGGGAGAACTATGAGCGCACCTATCATAGTATATATGGTTTCTATAGGCGTAGGTGTAATGATTTCACTAGGTGTTTTTAGGTTGCTGCGAGATAAACCATCATTCAGTGTATTCATGGCAATAACTTATGGAATTATTTTTGTTTTAGCACTTTTTGTCTCTGAAGAATTTCTTGCCATATCATTTGACGCCTCCGGTGCAACCACCGGTGCCCTTACCACTCCCTTTGTGCTTGCAATTTCATTAGGGTTGTCTAAAATAAAGGGCGGAAAAAGTGCTGAAGAGAACTCTTTTGGACTTGTCGGTGTCATGAGCGCCGGACCAATACTAGCCGTAATGCTTATGTCAATTATTTCAGGGCAGAAAAACATACAAGGAGAGGTTAGTGAATACATCGTTGCTGAAGGTGTATTCGGCCCTATCATAAGTAAATTTCCTGGAATCTTTCTTGAATCACTAATGGCTCTTTTACCAATAATAGTTTTATTCCTTATTTTCAACTTTTTAAAATTCAAATTATCAAAGGATGACCTTTCGGGAATAATTATTGGGCTCGTACTTACGTTGCTGGGGCTTACAATCTTCCTATCAGCAGTACATTCTGGATTTATGGATATGGGACGTATTATAGGTATGGAGCTTGGAAGAATGAACCCTTGGATTTTAGTAGGGATAGGCTTTCTACTAGGACTTATAGTTGTACTTGTTGAACCTGCCGTTCATGTATTGGGTGAGCAAATTGAAGAAGTAACCAGTGGACATATACCTATTAGTTTAATTAGAATGACGCTCTCAATTGGTGTAGGTTTGGCTATTGCCCTTTCTATGGTGAGAATTGTTGTCCCTGAGGTTAAACTTTGGTATTTCCTTCTTCCGGGATTTCTCATTGCCATGTTACTTTCTTTTAAATCCGATCCTGTTTTTGTGGGAATCGCATACGATACAGGCGGAGTTGCTTCAGGCCCTATGACAGCAACCTTCGTGCTTGCTTTTGCTCAAGGAGCAGCCACTATAATTGATACAGCAAATGTTTTAGTTGATGGATTTGGCGTTATTGCAATGGTTGCTATGGCTCCAGTTTTTTCTATAATGATTTTAGGAACTGTATTCAAACATAAAAAAGTTGAATACCCTGCAATTGAAAAGAAGACTGTTGTTACCTCACACTTGGTAGATGAGGTCAACTTTGAACATGATTGCATCATGGCGTTTGTTAACCGAGGATTTGCTGAAAAGGTTGTAGATGTGGCACGTGAGGCTGGTGCTAAGGGAGCAACCATAATGCGCGGAAGAGGAACTGACGAGCATCAGAAAGTTATGCTGCCTTTAATTAATATAGAATTACAGCCTGAGAAAGAAATTGTTTGGTTTATCACCACCACCAACGTTAGTGCTGTTATTGCAGATAGCTTATTAAGTAATGAACAACTTAATCAAGATGGTGAAATAGCAGTATTTGTATCACCTACCGAGGCCATGATCAGGACTTTTACAACAGCAAATACTACAAATAATATTAATGCTGCAACGTAAAGTTTTCATCTATTAACAGCAGACAAAAAGTAAAATATTAAATAATAAAATAAGCCATGTACAGATAATTTGTACATGGCCTGTTTTTTTATTTATTTAATACTATCCAACCCGTCTAGTATCCAATTGCAGCATTCGTCCTTCATATATTAAATTAAGATCAGGTATTTTAGGCAAATCATCCGGTCTTACAAAACAAAGAGGCTTTTGAAATGTGTAGATACCGGATTCGTCAAGTATTTTAGCTACAAATTCAGCACAGGTGCTTCTATTCTCGGAAGTAAATGGTTTATTTAGTAATATGCCAATTAATGCCATAAGGTTATAATGATACTTTTTAGGGTCACTTTTATATATATCTAAAAGAGCACAAACTTTATTGTAAGTTGCATTATCCACTCTCTTGGCATAAATAGCACATTCGGTTTCCGGATAATATTTAAACATTCCTTCATTAACCACTTCGGTTATAAACCCTCCGATTAATGGGAAATATCGAACTCTGCGCGCAAAACTGTAAAACACTCGTAGATTAGGGTCTACCCCAATCGATGAGTGATTGTACTTTGCCTTAGTATAAAGTTTTATAGATTTTGAGACTAATGTCCCAACTTGAGTAAGCATTATGTATATTTCTTTCATAATTTTCACCATTAATGAAAAGACTAGCCTCAAAGGCCTATATCATTATACCTTATATTCTATTTTATGACTACTGGAAATAACATCGAACAAATATGCTAAGAAATTCGCAAACTGCTGTACTTTTTTTAAAGTATATCAGATAATTTATTGGTTAATACTTTAAATTAAATATTTATTAGTATAAAATAGTGTTAACTTATGAATTTCAAAGGATTTTATAAATGGAAAAGAAAAAAATGTCTATTACAAAGAAAATTACGATATGTTTTTTATTAGTATTCTCAGTTGTTTCAGTAGTTTCATTAGCATTGAGGCTTAGTATGCGTGCTCCCGAGGGAAATACTACTCTAAACCTTACAGGGCGTGTAAACAAAGATACGGAAACAATAATTGAAAACGAAAAAATACCTGAAGAACCGCCAAGAGAAAATATTTATACCTTTCTTGTTGCAGGAAAAGATAAAACCTCTAATAACACAGATACTATTATGCTTGTAAGGTTAGATATCGGGAGTAAAAATATCCGTATTTTAAATATTCCAAGAGACACAATGCTTGATACGAACAGAAAATCAAAAAAAATAAATGCCTCATATAATATTGGTGGCATTGAGCAATTTGAAAAAGATGTGGCAAGTTTAACAGGCTTTTATGTTAATCGTTACGTTCTGTTTGACATTGAAGGTATAGAAAAAATAATCGACGCTATCGGCGGTGTATATTTTGATGTGCCAAGAAATATGAATTACGAAGATCCAACTCAAGACCTTTATATCCATCTAAAAAAAGGATATCAACATTTAGACGGTAAACAGGCTGTCAATCTGGCACGTTTTCGGAATTACCCTGAGGGAGATATTGACCGAATCGCCATGCAGCAGAAGTTATTAAAGGGATTAGCAAAGCAAGCCCTTAAGGCTGAAAATATTTTAAAAATCCCGGAATTAGTAAGTTTAATCTGTGATAATGTTAAAACGGATATTGATATAAACGAAATGTTATGGTTGGCTAATGAGGCAAAGGACATCCCCTTAAGCAGCATTGAAACCGATATGGTTCCGGGAGTTGCTAGCACTATTAACAATTTATCATATTGGTTGCCTTATGAAAACGCGCTACTAGATTTAATAAATGATAGATATAATCCATTAGATAACCCAATCACTGTTAACGATATATCTATTGTAGAATTTTCTGTTAATCATGAAGGATAAAAAACTTTTGTGTTTTATCACCATTATTCCGGGTATAATATACAAAAAATAGTATAAAGGAGAGTACAAAATGAAAGCATGGATTGATAGAGATGGATGTATTTCTTGCGGATTATGCGCAAGCACTTGTCCAGAAGTATTTAGAATGGACGACGAAGACATAGCAGAGGTATATGTTGACGAAATCCCTGAGGAAAACGAGGAGATGGCTCAGGAGGCGGCTGAAGGCTGCCCAGTAAGTGTTATTCACATAGAAGAGGATTAACATCAAAGCTTCTCACAAGCTTGGTAAACCTTACTCGTGAACAATTTACTTGACTGATGATACTGATAAACAAAGTATATATTATTGCTGGGGCAGCTCATTTTGAACAGCCCCTTTTCTTATGTTTTAAAATAAATATAAATCGTAATTCCCATCGAAATGAAGACCAACAGAACAGCGCCAAGGGAGGCCATTTTATTATCCTCCCATGTTTGTTTCGCATAGCTAAAGGTATATATAGAAGATAGAATTACATATAAGAACCCTAGATATATAATCATTTTTTCCCCTCCGATGAATATACTGGCTCAGTTTTTAATATTTTTCCGGTTCGTCTAATGGTGAAATCTGCTTCAACCTTAAGTTCCGACTCCGGAAATTTGCTTTGCCAATTATATTCTTCCCATTCAGGTATTGTCCAAAATTGTAGAACCGCTGTTGTACCAAAGTTAAAAACATCAGCTTTGAATTCCTTGCATTTTTTGAAAGTTCTTTCAATTCCCTCAATCAAATACTTTTCGAAAGCTTCTTCTAAAATAGGTGTCTTTTCTAGAGATTCATAATGTATTCCCGACTGAATGGATACAATATTACCTTCTAATTTCAGTTTTACCTGGACTTTAGGCTTTCCTTCATTCAAATCAATACTGATTTTAGGTTTATCAAATTCTGTTACTTCAATTGGAACCATCAATTCCGGTCTTTCAGGGTCAGTTAAGGAAAAAGGAGCTGTGGTTAGTTCACCCCGCACCAGAAGCAG
>JAAYNX010000001.1 GCA_012520615.1 Clostridiaceae bacterium
AGGAGGTAAAGGAATGACTAGTTTTATAGTGAGTAATTGGGGTAGTGTTTTGTTTATACTATTAGCAATTACGGCTCTAATCTTTCTATATAAGAGAGGAGCTAAAAAGAAGGTATTTAAAATATTATTTTACTTGGTAACCGTAGCAGAAGAAGAGTTTGGGAGTGGAACAGGCCAACTAAAATTTGCAGCTGTTACCACTTGGATATATGAAAGACTCCCCGCCATTACGAAACTATTATTTACAGCCAAGCAGATTGATAATATGATTGAAGCCGCGGTTCGGAGAATGAAAGAATATTTAGAATCTAATGAACAGGCTAGAAACCTAATAGAATAAATATATACTGAGATAAAGCATTTGATTAAGTTCAGATGCTTTATTTTTTTTACAAATAACACTTGACTTTTCTAAGAATATGTTATATAATATTATTAAGGAAGGAAGTTAAAAACCTATAAAAACTATAAAAACTCAGGAGGAAATAAAATGAAAAAGGAATTTAAAAGATTTGGAAAAGGTATAGAGTCAGTAATTCCCCTTGTAGATTTTCTTAAGACAAAAAATAAGGCAGAGCTGATGGAAATTATTCAAGGGTTTGGATTTGTAAATCCTTCAGCTTATAAGATAATGAGTAAATGGAAAAAAGAAGCACTGATTCAATTACTGGTTCAATATAAAGCTAACCAAATCGACAAAATGGATTATGCCAAGTTTGAGTATTACGGAGATATAAAGAGATTTTGGAAGCAGCTAAATATCAAATATTAAGGAACTTATTGGATAAGTAATATAATATAAGCAGTAAAGCATTTAATTAAGTTTAAATGCTTTTTTTTTACCAAAAAGGCTTGACTTATCAATCAATATGTGATATAATATTAATAAGAGGTAAGAAAGTAAAACATCTCACAAAACTCAAAAGGAGAAATGAAATGGCAATGTACAATATGAACCAAGAGGTTAAAAGAATCGCGGAACTTCAGAACCGCACGGAAGAAGCGGTGGCGGAAGAGTTAGGACTCAAAAAAGTGAGCTATTCCGACGGTTGCTACTGGATCGCCTGGAACCGCCGGGAAGAACGCGCAGTAATCGCCGCTCTGGAAGAAGCCGAAGACGCCAAGATCAGAGCCGAGATCAGAGCCGAGAGACTGGCCACCTTCCACTGGATAAAAGAAAAAGGCGACTGGGTCGTCGCCGGAGACTTCGAAGGCAAGATCGTCGGCGACACTATCGTCGTCATGAAGGCGAACGGAAGCAAACAAGAGAAGCGGATCTCCGCTTTCACTGAAAGCGGAAACGCTTACGTGAAATAAATTGAAGGGCGAAAAGCCCTTTTTTTTTTACCAAAAGGGCTTGACTTTTTCTTAATATGTTATACAATATATAAGAGGTAAGAAAGTAAAACATCTCACAAAACTCAAAACTCAGGAGATAGAAAATGATCAGGATCGAAGTAAAAGAAGCTGAAAAAGTCAATGGAGATTTAAGTGCTTTCATAAGCTTTCCATATGATGCGGAACTGGTAAACCTGATGAGAAATCAAAGCAGCAGATTCTGGCATGCTGCAACTAAGGAATGGGAGGTACCGGCTACAAAATTACCGCAAATCATTAACTCAGTAAAAGATAAAGAGATTACAATCACCGGAGATTACAAAGCATTAGCGCCAAAAGAGGTCAAGATACCAAAAGGATTTAATTTCAAAACCAGTCCTTTTGACCATCAGATTGAAGGGTTTGAATACGGATTAAAGCATGACAGATTTCTTTTAGGGGATGAACA
>JAAYNX010000215.1 GCA_012520615.1 Clostridiaceae bacterium
ATCTGCTTTTTAAACTCATCCGTATAATTCTTTGTTTTTCCCGCCATGATATTAATCCCTTCTTATCCTTTTTATTTATTTTATCATGACCGAATGTTTTCTGTACAATTTATCATAACCTATCCAAACATAGCATCATATTCTACAAAACTGCTACAAATTATAATTGGAATTAAATACTGCATAGGCGAAACCGTTACCGCTGTCGAAGCAATTAAGATCAGCAAACAATTCCAACACCTATTAGATAAATCATCTCCATATTTTAATGCGTATTTCTTCATACCAACAATGAGTATTAAGAGTCCTATTATCCCCTGTATTCCATATTCAAAAAACATTCCCAATACTCCTAGATCAGAAACATAGTACTTTCCGACCGTCAGACTATTAATTCCTTTATAATATGGAGTATATGTGTACGTTGTATTTGCAATCCCGATTCCAAGCCACTTTGGTTGAATATTAACCTCATCAAACCACAATAATTCTCTAACGCGAATATATTCATTTCCTCTTTCTATAACATTTCCAAGAAAATGCTCTGTTAAAATTGAAATAACATTGGATGCAATCAGCGGAACCACTGCACATATAATAAGAAAAATAATAAGTTTATTATTCTTTTTTATCCTATTATTAAACAGATACACTGCTGAGAAAATGCTAATCGCTGCACCAAAAATAAAAATTCTCGTCTGTGCAACAAACGTCAAAGTAAAAACAATTATTCCTAGTTTAAACCAATCTATAAGTGTAAGCTTCTTTATAATAATTTTCGCAGCCAAGCAAAAGCAAATTAATGGAGATACTGTGTGAATTAAATACCCACTATTTCCCGTATATCTTTCAACATATTTTACATCAAGAAAACTCATGCTCTCTGGTATAAAAAAATAATTTATTGCTAGAATACAGCAGGCGATAAAAACCATATTAAAGCAATAATCTATTATCGTTTCTTTCGATGCTTCTTCAAATATGTATTTTGCAATTGGTGCTGCTAAGAAAATGACAAAATATGTTCGAAGATATGGCATCAATCCAATCATTATTGGCTGTCCATATTTTAACCACGCTACAACTACGCTGCAAATATTTAGGACAAAAAAAGCAGCAATAATATTAAAAGTGTATGACTTCCATGCTTTTGTTTGAATAACAATTAAAGCAGTTGCCAGCACTAAGATAGTTGAACATCCAATTCCAGCAAACGACGGCAGATATGTTCCTATTAACGAAAAGTATTGCGTATGAACAAGTATAACAAGCGCAATAAAATATTTCATATTATTTTTATATGTTAGCGCAAAAAATAACGACAAAACCGAAATAATGATCGTCGCAACGCCTCTTTGATTTGGCAGCGCAAGTATTATAAAAATAATACCTATTGTCAATAAAATATCTTTTTTAATTGGTATCTTCCATGATATCATTTTAATTTCACTTACTCCTCTTCTATCATCGTATTCTCTTTGCAAATTCGGCCGGATCAATCACCTTGCCATATTTACCATTCATTCCGTCTTTTAATGCTCGAAGCAGGCACTCAACTCTCAACCAGCGATTTCCCGCGTACTCTTTTTTCAGTAATGCTTTTGCGCACTCTCGTAATATTTGTTTTTTTACAATTTTCTTTCCAATACGTCCACTCTCAGTATCTTTTTGAAACTCGTCAATAAATAGTAACCGATTTCTAAATCGATAATATGTTTTCCAGAATCCCCGATCATTCTTTGTTTTGGTATCCGCAATTACGTCCCGATGGTTAATCACAGCACCTTTAATCAGGCATACTTTATATTTACGGCTGATACGATACATATACTCTGTATCATCACCATAGATAAACAATCCTCCATTGGGAACTCCAACATCCTTAACAACCGAAACTTTCACTAACGGACCAACAAATGCATTCGTTTCTACCTCTGTTATATCGTCAAAGTCTTCCAACTTTGTACCAATTGAGATGTCCGTATCTAAATATTTGCTCAATCTCTTGTGGTGAATATACTGGTATTCTTGCAATTCAACACCGTAAATGAAGGGAACCAAACTTCCCATTCCCGGAATATCCTTGTGCTCCAGCAACTTTTCCAAACAATTTTCTCTTGGAAAAGCATCATCATCCATAATCCAGATCCAGTCGCATTCCAGCTCATTTTTCAGTACATATTCTGCTCCCTTTTGGAAGCCACCACCACCACCAAGGTTTTCTTCAGATCTTACTACCTCTAAAATAGGATAGGCTTTTTTTAATTGATCTATTGCTTTCACGTGTTCTTCATTGCTGGCATTATCAACACAAACAATCTTCTTTAATGGATATGTTTGCTTAGCGGCAGCTTTAACGAGCCGCTCCAAAAAGTGACTGCTATTGAATGTCACTGTAATTAAGATAACCTGATCAACTTTCATATTCTTCACCCCATGTCGCCTTATTACTTCGTCATTAGTTCTTCCATCATTGAATGTGCTCTGCTTAACAAACGTTCTGTATTACAATATTCCAAATAATATTCTCTTACAGCTCCATAATATGTCTTTCTCTTATTTAGCACATCCTGCATTGCCTTTAAAAACTCGTCTGCAGTATTGCATCTGTAGATTCCTTCCACATTATCTACATCATATCCCATCAAAGCCTCATCTGTAGCGATAATGGGTTTTCCATACATCATAGCCTCTGCAGTTTTAACCTTCATGCCAGAGCCTGAAAAAATCGGCATTACAATTGCCGCCGCATTTTCATAATACTTTCCTAAATCATCAACACCGCCAATGATATGTAAATTACTTGGAAATGCATTCTGGTTATCATCTGCTATTTTTTCCATATTTCTTCCGACGATTTTAATAGGAGCTTTTATATACGGTGCTACATTCTCTGCAAGCCATTTTGTTCCATCGATATTCGGTTTAAAATAGCTTCCCACAAACATAAAGGAATCAGTATCAACATCCACCAAAGTTTCACATTTTGCTTTGTCATCCAATGTTACAGAAAACACTGTATCAATTTTGCATGAAAACTTTTTCTCGTACTCTGTACGGTCTCTTGGACTAATACAAATGAATTTATCCGAAAAAGAAATTGCCTTTTTCTCATTCATCTCTATTCCTGCAATTTTCACTTTAAAATGCGGTTTTTTCCAAGATGGTTTACAATAAATTTTAATGTACTCAGATTCAACATTATGCGCGAAAGTAATCACCTTGCTACTTGTATTTTTCTTTATAAATTCAGCAAGTCGACCATATTGCGGTGAGTCCAGCCATATTATGCTATACTGTCCAGCTACGATCTTCTTTTTTATCGTCCTTTCCCCAGCATTTGTAATATAATTGTGTCCCGTGAATTCATTAAATGTTCTTTTGGCTCCTCTGATGTTTCCTTCAATCCAAGTCATTCTTACTATTGCATCAGTTTCTCTCAAAAAATTATCATCTGGATTTACCACACAGATATCCACATTCTTTGCGCCAAATGCATCACAAATAAGGCTATAATTTCTATTCATAATTGCAATGCCACCAGTATTTTTCTGATTTAAAAATGGCATAGATGCCACGAATAATGCTTTTCTATCCATGCAGTATTTACTCTCCATTTCCCTTAATCTTCGATTATGAACTCACACAGTCTGTCCAAATCCTCTTTCTGCCTATCATATATCTTATTGAACCGCTGCAGTACTTTATCCATGTTAATCTTTTCATTTGCTGCCGTTAAAACTCTGGTAGCCATTTCGCCTATATCATACGGATTAACATAGTAAACTGCATCACCACATACTTCTGGTAGCGAACAAATGCCCGAAACAACACAGGTTCTTCCATACTTCATTGCCTCTAGTGGTGGCATACCAAATCCCTCATTCAAAGATGGATACACAAACACATCACAGAATTTGTACAGTTCCTCAAGTTCCGAAGTTTCTACATAGCCCTTAATTATGTACTTCGCAGGATTCTTAATATTCTTTTTTATTTTTTCATTAAGTCCCCCAATAACTACAATTTTATAATTGCTTAAATATCCACCCAAAAATAGTGTTTCAAAAGCAAGAATTGCTCTATAACTATTTTTTATCCACCGATCTCCTCCCATTATTAGGATATACTTTCCATCAATCGGTGACCTTTCAGACTGTGACAATTCCGCTTTCTTTTGAGGAGTGTAAAACACCGTTACTTTTTTATCCTTGATTTCAGGATAATGTGACTTAATTGAATATTTTGTATGATTTGATACACAAACCAGTTCATCAATTAAATTTATACATGCACTAAATCGCTTTAATTTGCTGTTCTGGTATTTCTTGGAAATCAAATGCCTAATTTTTTCTTTATAGCTGGCTTTCCCATCAGAATACAAATAAGCATACTTATCCGATGGCATCTCTACAAAACGAAGTCCATGCACAGTCCCCTTAATCCGAACGCTCTCTGGAAAATCTTCTTTCAAATAAAAGTACGGCATACCCGAATAAAAAACGTCAATATCTTCTTTCTGAAAGACATTTTTTATTTCTCGTACATTGTGAACATGATAAGTTTTAATTTTTTTCTTTGCGATAATATCATAAATCCAATCATCCAAAAATTTGTCCGGATTAAAAAACACAATCAACTCAACCTGATCGTAATATTTATCTGTCAGATTTTTGAATACTGCCTTTATATACTCTCCACCACCATGAAATTTAGATGTAGCCGTTGGCTGAGACAACATTAAATCAAATAATACTCTTTTCATACATACAGATACCTTTCTGCTTCAGTTTTAATATAAAAAACGTGGTTTTTTACAATGATACGCAGGCTCGCACTCGCGTTTTCTAATAAATTTCGCAGGTACCCCCCCCCATATCTCATACGGAGGTATATCTCTCGTTACAACTGCTCCGGCCGCCACAACTGCACCTTCTCCAATTGTAACTCCTTGAAGAACTATTGCGCCTGTACTAATCCAAGCATAATCACCAACTACAATCGGTCGAAAGTCTGCTGTAAACTTAGGGTCATCAACGTCATGACTACCTGTAATAAGTTTTGTATAGCTGGAAATATTTACATTTTTTCCAATCGTAATACCACCACGTGCATCTAACAAAGAAAAACCACCTACAGATGCATTTCCTTGTATACTTAGTCCACGTGGATACGAAATTTCTACGCGCCTACTAAATCCAGCATTCGGTCCGATTTTAGCCCCCAGCAGCTTATAATATCCAAAGCGAATATGTCGAGATGGAATCTTGTTAATTACGACATTTCCGAATAACGCAAACGCAAAGTAAAAACATTTTACCGCATACGGTAATTCATGACTTAAGCTCTCATGATGTTCTCTCATTCTTTTTCTCCTTTATCAAATATTGGCTTTTAACCATCTTTTTATATTTTGCGGAATGATAGCTTTTATCTGGCTACTGTATTTTTTTAACCCAATTTTCTTTTGATACATTTGCTCTAAAGCATTCCATCCACCGCTACGATATAGCTCCAGAATCTCACTTCTTTTTCCTTGCTCACTTGGGTGCCTTAATTGACCATTTGCAACTGCTGCTTTCTTAAATGTACTTTGCCTAAACTCCACTTCCTGTAGTCCTTCTAAAGCAACTTTTCCTTTTTCTGTATTTGCAATAACAACCGAGATTCCCTTACTTTCATCCCAACCATCTGACAGAAATTCCGGATGCTGTTTTTCAATTCCCCAATAATCGCCTAAAGTAATATCTCCAGGGCGATGAGCTCCAGCATATTTACACCGATAACAATTTTCTCGATAAATCCATCCCTTTATGAAATAAAAAAGATACGAAGAACCGCTCTGCCATAAAGTCACTTTTTTCTTTTTTCCTGCTTGATTCTCGAAAACTGCTTTTCCGTTAATTCCCCACCCTATATTCTTATCTCTAAATGTAAAATCCGTTAATTTGCCTTCGTACTTATCCTCTATAAAGCGCAGATATGACTGAAAAATTTTCTCACTTGGAACACCGTGACATATAATATCCACAGTCAAGAGTCCATCATACTCTGTTCCTAAATAAGACTTTAATCCAGCGATCTGGCAAGGTGTACCTGAGAAAAGAACCTTTCTCCCAGAGTTTAATAATTCTTTTGTCTCTTTATAAGTGTTACCAATTTTACTCTGAACATATTTAGATCCCTGTAATAGATACAGCATTTCCGTCTTGTTAATGCTTCGATGTGAGACTCCTCTTTTTTCATCAAATGCAGCTCCAAAAACGATTCCACCCTTATTTATATAATCTTCTGCAAGGGATGCAAATATACCACCCGATGCAGATTTGACAGCTTGTTCTTTATTTTGTGAAACAGCCGCATATGTATTCAGCGGTGTATTATTCTCATTAGTATTTTGAAAGGCACAAACAGATGTGCATTTTCTACATCCAACACATAAATCAACGTCAATTTTCGGATATAGAAATCCGCATTCATCCGCCGCCATCCTTATTGCATTCCGTGGGCATATATTTAAACAAGCACCACACCCACAACAATCTGATTTTTCTTGATACAAAACAGGTATGTTTTTTTCCATTTTGACCTCTTGTTCCTTTGACGGAACAAAGACCTCACGCCCGTCCCATCATTTTCTTTACTTTATCAGCCAACCCAGTCTTTCTCAGGATACTTTTCCCGTAAAAGACCACAGTGTCTTTTAGATTTTCACCGCCATAGCGATAAAGAACATATTTCAATCCTTTGTTTTTATAATCATTCCAGAATTTATCATAATCATCCGGACGTTCTGTTGCATAAAGAAGATTATGATTATACTTTTTATACCCTTCGCCTCTTACTTCAACCATTGTGACTTCTTCGGTATCTTTCATAACAGCTGTCAAATTTGCGCCTTTTTCTGTATGGGATAGAATAAGCGATACTCCTCCATCCGTCGAAACATCAGGCATGCACAATTCGACTCCCCAAAAATCAGATATCGTTAAATCACTTTGAAAATTTCCTGGATATGGGCAATTAAAGCAGCTTTCCCTCATCAGCAGATTTTTTCTGAACATGTTCTGGTATGAACTCACCTTGATTGAATTGATATACTTTTTCCCGTTTTCAAATTCAGCATAAATAGGATATCCTTTCCATCCATGTGGTTTATATCGAAATGAAAACTTTATCAATTTAGAGTGTTCTTTGTTCTGAATGTAGTTTATATAATCATGCCACACTACTGGTCCAGGAGCACCGTGACATACAATATCAACAGTGTAAAGTCCAGAATCGTCTATCTTATTTCTACTCAAATACTTTTTTATTGCTGCCACTTGACAAGGAGTTCCCGTAAATAAAACATTTTTTCCTTCTTTTAAATCATGCTTTACCTCTACAAAGCAATTTGTCATATCTGATTGAACATACTTTGATCCCTGAAAGGCCAAGCACTCTTCTAATTTTTTTGCTTTTCCATGCACGACTTTAAAGTCAGAATCAAATTTTGCTCCGTAGCAAGTACCCCTCCCCATTTCAAAGAAGGCCTCTGCTATTCCCCAAAAAGCACCTCCCGATGATGATCTCATCACTACGCTTCTTTTATTTTTATACGCATAAGCTTTATCCATTGAACTTCTCTCATTTCATTTTTATTGCATTTGTTACCGTAAGCAAGTATTCCTCATCCTGTTTTCTATATTTCTTGAGCAAATTATCTACTGCATTATAATCGATATCAGCTTCAATATCCCGTACATTCGGATTTCCTTCTGTTCCTCTTTGTGAAATGTCAAGCTTTTTTAAGATGTCTCTTATTCTCATGCTTGCTTTCTCTGGATAGAATGAAATAAATTTCTTGTGAAACTGAATAGAAAATGCTGTCGCGTGAAAAGAATCCGCAATAACATATTCCGCATCTTTTATAAGTCCAAGATATTCTTCAACACTGGGACACCACACCAATTTACCCGGACGAATTACATCATGCCAGTTATAAGAAATATTTAACAATTCCAACCCTTTTTCTTTTGCCAATCCACTTGCAAAAGCGTCAAGTTTTTTATCATGATGAAGATTATATGTGACAACATATTTTCTCTTTTTAAATTTATCCGATGCAAGTTGTGTCCACAAATCATTTGTTCTGTAAAGCGTTGGATCAAGCACCTGCACAACATCTTTAACACCCAATTCATTTAATGATGCTATGCTTTGGCTCTCCCTTACAGAAATGTATCTATATTTCTGTAACATTTTAGAGATAGTTCTCTTTTCCGCTGTTTCTATTCTTTGCCCAATACTGGAAGCATACGAAAAGCAAAAAGCATCATCTGGAACGAAGTCCAGATAATATGCTGGCTCGACGCCTTCATTCCAAAAGCTATTCCATATCTGATCACTTCCTGTGCAGTATGCATCCGCTTTAGGCAACTTCTTTTTTAATTGCTCATTGCTATAATAAGATTCACTACTTAGATGAATGTATTTATTTAAAAACTGATTAAATGTCTTTTCCTTCTTGATATACGAAATGAGCATTACAGCTTTTGCACCAAACAGTAATACTGGATTTTTTGACAGTTTTCTGCTCTTGTTTTTCAGACGCTTTAAAGCACCTCTTTTCGTATCCAGCTGTCTGATAAAATCTACCGTTTCACACTCAAATCCAAGATCCTCAAAAGTCTTCTGCGTTGCATAAGTTTGAAGTACTGATCCATAATTACAATTACGATGGATTGTGATATTCTCTATTTTCATTTATCGACTTCCCTTTCTATACTTAATCGCTAGTCCGAGAATCTTTCGATCATCCACCAAATAGCGTTTTGCCATTCTCTTTGGATCTTGTGTAATTCTAAAAAGCCACTCCAATCCATGATTTGACATCCATCGTGGAGCTCTTTTAATATTCCCTGCTTCAAAGTCAAAACTAGCACCCAACCCAAAGGAAATCGGTACTCCAAGTTCTTTACAATGGTGGTACATAAACTTTTCCTGTTTCGGGCATCCTAATCCAACAATCAAAATATGCGGACTAGTCTCTTTTATCATGGATTTAATTTTATCCATTTCCACAGGGTCTTTTTCAAAACCGAATGGTGGAGAATATGTACCAACAACCTGTAATCCCTTAAATTTATTTGCGAGGTTTTCTGCTGCTTTTGCAGCTACACCTTCAGCTGCACCTAAAAAGAACATCTTATATCCTTTTTTTGCGGCCATATCACACAAAAGCGGGAACAAATCCGATCCTGAAATTTTCTCTTTAATCGGCGTTCCATACCATTTGGCAATCCATAACAGTGGTTTACCATCCGTCAAAATCAATGACGCATTCTCATAAACCGCCTGCAATTCTTTACTTGTTTCAAGCTGAACAATGTGATCCACATTCGGTGTTACCACATATGCGCTTCTATCTTCTTGAATCAGCCGATCAATCGCCTGCAGTGTTTCCTGCATTGACAAGTTATCGATCTCTGTATTCATAAACTTCATTCTTGACATTTATCCACCTCACCACAAGCCTGTTAACACCGAACTTTAATCAGCTCTGCATCTCCAACAACAAGACACCTGCCCAGCCCAGCTGGTAAAAACAGTGTTTCACCCTTGCTGAATCGCATCGGCCTCTGTTCCGCATCCATCGTCTGCACTTCACCATATCCATCCAGGCACATTAACACCTGAAAAGATGCATCCATAACAGAGAATGCAAAACCTTTCGTTACTTGTATTCTTTCTGTTTCAAAATATTTACAACGGCAAAGTAGTTCACGAGAGCAGCCAGAATAGTATTTCACCATTCTCGGTTTCTGGCTCACATCTGGTGCAACTTTCATGTTCATAACCTGCACAGCCTTGTCAAAGTGCAGCTCACGTTTTTTACCATTCTTATCTACGCGGTCATAGTCATAGACTCGATAAGTCACATTAGAACTTTCCTGAATCTCTGCTACAAGGATGCCCTTGCCAATACCATGCACTGTTCCTGCTGGAACAAAATAGGTATCGCCCTTATGGACTGGAACCTTTTGCAGATGTTTATCCAGCGTTCCAGTCTCGACTGCTTTTCGGAGAATTTCTTCCGTCACCTCATGCTGAAAACCATAAATCAGACTGGCTCCTTCGTCAGCATCAATGACATACCACATCTCAGTCTTACCATTGTCGCCTTCGTGTTCTCTCGCATACTCATCACTAGGATGAACTTGTACTGAGAGATCTTTCTTGGCATCGATGAACTTAACCAAGACTGGAAGCTCACCGTTTTCAACTTTTGTACCAAGGTACTCCGGATGGGCTTTCAGCACTTCAGCCAGTGTGTTTCCTTTATATGTACCATTTGCCACATAACTTGGTCCGTCCGGATGAACCGAGCACTCCCAAGTTTCCGCTAATGGTGTTAAATCAATCTTTTTACCATATTCTTCCCGAAGTCGAGTACCACCCCACAAATAATCCTTACCCGTCGGAATCAATTTCATGATTTCCATTGTTTTATCTCCCATTATCTTTATTCCATCGGGAACTTAACCTTGTCGGCAACACTGATTTCTTCACCCAGCTGAACTTCAATCATATCCAGTGCAGTAATGGCCTCAATCGTATGCTTGCAGCCTGCCGCGATGGTAATCACATCGCCAGTGCGCAGTACCTGTTCCATACCATCTACGATTGCCTTGCCCTTACCAGAAACAACTGTCCACACTTCTTCACGGTAATTGTGCATGTGGTAAGTCATATGCTCGCCAGCTCTCATGGAAACCTTGACTGTCATAGAACCCGGCTGCACATCAATTACCGTATAAGTACCCCAGGATTTTTCGGCATACATCGCTTCTGTTTCGATTTTCTCCACATAGGGCTTCATATAACCGCTGCGTTCTTTATCCGCGATCAAGATACCATCTCCACTGGCTGCAACAATCATATCCTTACACCCCATGCAGAGAATCGGGATATTCAGTTCATTCACCACATTAGTGTTCTCGCAGGTTTCGTCCAGAATAGCTTTGCCCTTGGTTTTATCTGCCATGACCTCGGCCATCATATTCCAGGTACCGACATCTTTCCAGTCACCGCTATAACGCAGGACCTGAATTCTGGACTCTTTCTCGACTACTGCATAGTCGAAACTGATCTTGGTCAGGGTATCATATTTATTGAACAGGTCGCGGTAATCCTCAAAGTCGATCATGCTGTGTGCTTTATCCAGCAAATACCCCAGCTTGAACGCAAAGATGCCTGCATTCCACAGCGCACTCTGAGCCAGATACTTCTTAGCTGTTTCCACATCCGGCTTTTCCTTGAATTCCTTGACCTTGCTGACATTTTCGCCGCTCTCGGGGATAATATAACCATACTTCTCGCTGGGATAAGTCGGCTCAATGCCCATCAGCGTCAGATTTGCGCCGCCCTGCTCTGCCAGTTCCTGCAGGGTCTTAACGGCTTCGTAATAGGTATTATCTACATAAGGGTCAACCGGGCAGACAACGACAGCTTCATTTTCAGCAACACCCAACTCATCGTGGAGATAGGCTGCGGCCAGTGCGATGGCAGGGAAAGTATCACGGCGACAGGGTTCTACACAAATAGAAGCTTTCTCACCCAACTGGTTCTTGATGGCACTTGCCTGTGATTTACTAGTTGCAATCGTGATCTTTGCATCAGCATCTACTGTAGTGATCTGGCGATACACACGCTGCACCATAGACTCATACTCGTCATTATTCTTGAACAGCTTGATGAACTGCTTGCTGCGCACATCATTAGAAAGAGGCCAGAGACGCTTACCTGAACCACCAGAAAGTAAAATAATATTCATTTGTTTTCTCCTTTACTCTTTACTTCAAGTACTCTTCAGCACTCTTACGAATCTCGGCTTCCACCTTTTCGGCAGCTTCCTTATTCTCTGCACTGACAGAAATGTAGGTCTTGAGCTTCGGCTCAGTACCGGAGGGCCGCACCACAACGGAGCAGTTATCTTCCAGCAGGAACTTGAGCACATCGGACTTCGGCAAACCATCCAGACCCGGCGCGTAATCCAGCAGTTTAACGACTTTTTTGCCGCCAAACTCCTTGATATCGCTGCGGAATGCCTGCATGATGCTCTGCATCTTCGCAAAACCGGCACTACCGTCGAACTCGTAGCTATGTAGGGTATTCAGGCAGTAGCCGTAGGCCTTATACAACTCGTCCAGCTTATCCAGCAGGCTGATGCCCTTGGTTGCGTAGTAGCTGAACATCTCGCAAATCATGTAGGCACCGTCTACGCCGTCCTTATCGCGGACGTAAGAACCGGTCAGGTAACCGTAGCTTTCCTCAAAGCCGAATACATAGCTGTCGGCCTTGCCCTGCTGTTCCAGCTTGCCAATCTGCTCACCAATGAATTTAAAACCGGTCAGCACGTTGATGGTACGCAGACCATAGTGAGTAGCAATCTGCTCGCCCATATCCATCGTAACAATGGTCTTGACCATAACCGGGTCAGCAGGCATTTTGCCATGTTTCACACGCTGACTGCAAATGTAATCCAGCAGCAGCATACCAGTCTGGTTACCAGACAGCAGTTCATACTCCCCTGCCTTGTTCTTGACAGCAATACCCACACGGTCACAGTCCGGGTCAGTTGCTAGCAGCAGATCGGCATTGCACTTCTTGGCATACTCCATGCCCAGTGCCATCGCTTCCTTGATTTCCGGGTTGGGGTACGGGCAGGTCGGGAAGTTGCCATCCGGTTGCTCCTGCTCTTTGACCACAGTAATGTTGGTGTAGCCCGTCTCTTTCAGGGTACGAGTCACAGGCTTCAGACCGGTGCCATTCAGCGGGCTATAGACGATAGCCACATCCTTATTGACTTCTTCGCCAAACAGGACGGACTGGTTCTTGACCTGCTCGACAAAGGCGGTGTAGACCTCATCCGGGATATACTGGATGCTGCCGTTCGCCACACCAGCTTCAAAGTCGCTGATCTTCACGTCAGCGAAAATATCCAACTTCTCAATCTCAGCCAGGATCTCCGCAGCGGCTTCGGTCGTGATCTGGCAGCCGTCGGCACCGTAGACCTTATAGCCATTGTACTTGCTTGGATTGTGAGAAGCTGTGACCATGACACCAGCAGAGGTGTGCAGATAGCGAGTCGCAAAGGACACAGTTGGCACCGGCATCAGGACAGGCCAAATGTTGACCTTGACGCCATTCGCTGCAAATACACCTGCAGCGACTTTTGCAAACACATCACTCTTGATACGGCTGTCGTAGCCGATAGCTACAGACGGCTCTGCAAAGTTTTTCTTCAGATAATCGGCCAGACCTTGAGAAGCCTTTGCAACCGTGTAAACATTCATTCGGTTGGTTCCTGCGCCGATCACACCACGCAGACCACCTGTGCCAAAAGCAAGGTCACGATAAAAAGCATCTTCAATTTTTGCATCGTCCAGCGTTTTCAGTTCAACGGCAACATCTGCATCTACCGTTGCATTTGCCAGCCAGCGTTCGTATTCCTCTTTAATATCCATAATTTATTTCCTCATTTTCTGTGCATTTTCTTAGTTATACCGAATAGCTCTTAACGTACGCTTCTATCTCACATAGTTTACGCATCAAACAAAATTCGCTTATAGTTCTGCGCTAGTTTCTCCATACTGTATTCATCACACACATACTGAAACCCTTTAGATGCTATTTCTTCTTTTTGGTTTGCACTCATCTTCATAACTTCCTGAATTTTTTCTGCCAGCTTATCGGCATCATCCGGTGAAAAAAGAAGACTTTCACTGATACAACAATCTCTATTCATTGGAATATCAGAAACCAACGGATAAATTTCATACAAGTAGGATTCAAGTAGGACATTAGGTGTTCCCTCTTCAAAAGAAGGAAGAATCATTAAATCAGTCGTAGCATACATATCCTTCATATTGCTAACATGACCAGGGAAACTAACACATTTCTCTAGGTCATTTTCGACTACATACTCTTTCAACTTTGCGTAATATGCTTCGTCCTTTACCGATCCAGCAAAAATAACTTTTAGTCCATTTGTTCCAATTATTTTTAAAGCTCTCAGAACTACCAACTGATTTTTTATCGGTGTCAAGCGTGCAGGGACTAAAATCACAAAATCAGTGTGGCCAACCTTTTCTATTCTGTCCGTCACAAGACCATTCTTAACCACTTCAACATTTATTCCTGTTTTATCCTGCACATATCTTGCCGCATAATTTGAATTTGCAATGACCTTATGACACTTTTTTAATAGTGACCGTTTCATTTTACTATCGCAAATCTGACGCCCGGTATTACGCTCATTAAATACCACATTCACCCCGTTTTTATTAAAAAAAGGTGTAAGCATAAGCTGTGTCACATAACTAAACATAACCGTATCGACATTATTTTTCTTTATATATTTTCTCAGCTGTGCATACAAAACCAGGAGTGCTTTTACTTTTTCAATCCGTACCTTATTTTTAGATTCCGCATTAAAGTTTAAAACATTATTATCCAGTTGATGAAATTCAACATTAGCGTTGCAACGAATAAATCTCTCTGTTTCTGATTCCATACCCTTTAATGGCTTATTAACCAAAAACACAACCAAATTACTTTTTTCTTTATTCGCGGTCTCAATTATGTAGCGATATTGCTTTTCTGCACCGCCTGCAAATAACGCCGGCATAATTAAAATACTCGACTTCTCCATCTTTTCTCGTCCTCATAATGTTTTTAATCTCTCTGGAAAATATCTCTCGTGTAAACTTTTTCTTTTACATCATCCAAGCACTTATCATAACGGTTTGCGATGATGGCCTGACTCTGCTTCTTAAACTCATCCAAGTCATTGACCACCACTGATCCGAAGAACTTCTCGCCATCTTTCAGAGTCGGCTCATAAATCACAACCGTTGCTCCCTTGGCCTTGATACGCTTCATGACACCCTGAATAGAACTCTGACGGAAGTTATCGCTGTTGCTCTTCATGGTCAGTCGGTATACACCAACAACAACTTCTTTTTCCTTGCTCTCATCCCAGCTGTCATTTGCTTCATAAGCACCAGCAATCTCCAGCACACGGTCGGCGATGAAGTCTTTACGAGTTCTATTGCTCTCAACAATAGCCTCAATCAGGTTTTCCGGTACATCGGCGTAGTTCGCCAGCAGCTGCTTGGTGTCTTTCGGCAGGCAATATCCACCGTAGCCAAAGGACGGATTGTTATAATGAGTACCAATACGAGGATCCAGGCAAACACCGTTGATGATCTGCTGAGTGTTCAGCCCCTTCATCTCAGCATAGGTATCCAGTTCGTTGAAGTAGCTGACACGCAGTGCCAGATAGGTGTTGGCGAACAGTTTAACAGCCTCTGCCTCGGTAAAGCCCATGAACAGAGTGTCAATATTCTCCTTAATTGCGCCTTCCTGCAGGAGTTCTGCAAAAGTGTGTGCCGCCTTTACCAGACGAGCATTATCCACATCAGTACCAACAATGATACGGGAAGGATAAAGGTTGTCGTACAATGCCTTGCTCTCTCGCAGGAACTCCGGGCTGAAGATAATGTTGTCGCAGTGGAACTTCTCACGAACACTTGCAGTGTAACCAACCGGGATGGTGCTCTTGATAACCATAACGGCTTCTGGATTGTATTCGATGACCAGTTTAATGACAGCTTCCACTGCAGAGGTATCAAAGAAATTCTTCTTGCTATCGTAATTTGTCGGTGCAGCGATTACGACAAAATCAGCATCACTGTATGCTTCCTTCGCATCCAACGTTGCGGTCAGATCCAGTTCCTTTTCTGCCAGATACTTTTCAATGTACTCATCCTGAATCGGAGACTTCTTGTTATTGATCAGCTCTACTTTCTCAGGAATGATATCTACTGCCGTCACCTTGTGATGCTGAGACAGCAACGTAGCAATAGAAAGACCAACATAACCAGTACCAGCCACAGCAATCTTTAAATCTTTAAACTCTCTCATTTCTCTATCCCTCTAATTCTTTTATTTATAAAACTCAGCGTACCACTCAGCGAAGTTCCTCAGACCAGTCCGCAGACTTGTGCTCGGCTTGTATCCGAAGTCACGCTCCAGTGCGCTGGTATCTGCATAGGTCACAGGCACATCACCCGGCTGCATCGGAACAAGTTCCTTGTGTGCCTCGAAGTCATAATCTTCCGGCAGAACTTTTGCTCTTACTAACTCCTCACTCAGAATCTGCACGAAGTCCAGCAGATTCTCCGGATTCTGATTGCCAATGTTGTAAACTGCATACGGTGGAATCGGCAGCCCATCTTCACCGTTCTTCTTGTCCGGTGCTTTCTTCATCACACGGACAACACCCTCGACAATGTCATCCACATAAGTAAAGTCACGCTTGCAATTGCCATAGTTGAAGATTTTGATAGTTTCGCCCTTCACCAGCTTGTTGGTGAATCCGAAGTAAGCCATATCAGGACGGCCTGCAGGACCAT
>JAAYNX010000099.1 GCA_012520615.1 Clostridiaceae bacterium
ATCTCCTTTCGTTTGGTTTCTCTCAATTCTCAAACTACAGGAAAATCGTGATTATGGGAAGACCTATTTTGGGTTCTTCCCTTATCTTTTTATTAAATTGCCTACGATAATTTTACTCTAAGGTTTCATACTTTTGCTTAGTTTTTTGTAACCTTAGTGCCTCCGGGCTCAATAGGCGGCGAAAATCTATTGAGTACCTGTAATTTTCTTAATTATTGACTTTGTGTCGTCGCTATATCTAATACTATATTCGCCTGGCTTAATAGCTTCCTCAAGTTTCTCTTTCTTAATCATAATATCGAACTCTATGGAGCTTTCGATAATACCGGCATCATAAAGCCGCTTAGAAATCTCTGTGTAATCTTCACCTTCATAAATTGTAAAGATTAAGCTGCCATCTTCATTTCGCCTTATGTTACCACCGGATTCATATTGATCTACCATTCCCAGCTTGCGAGCTAGGCTGATAATTTGTGCATCGCTTAATTTTGGCTCATACCCGGCAAAAAATATAAGGCCTAATAATGAAGTAATAATAATTCCGATACCTAAACCCAAAAGAACACTTTTACTGTCTATCAGCTTCACTTGTTACCTTCCCATTCTGGCAATAAGCTCTATTTCACCTTTTCCACAGTTAAGAAGACGAGCTATTTCTGTACTGTCCTTTCCGGCCTTTGCCAGCTTAATGATTTCTCTGCGCTTTAAGTCAAAGGTCAATACCTTTCCTTTATTGGCATAATCCGGTTTATTCTCGTCTTTTACAGGCTTATCTTCTTCAAGAATTCTGTCAATAGAAGCCTCATCATATACAGGTGTTAACAAAGGCTCTCTACAAGATGTTTCTTCTTCCATGACCATAGAGTCTAGTATCTGAATTTTCAAGTCAGCCTCAGCTATAGAATCCAGCAAAATATTATTTTTTTCTTCAATTTGAGTTACAGCATAATCAGAGAAGCGATTCATTTCGGATATTAGCTCTTCTGCATCCTCAATTACTTTGATAAGTGCGTCCTTACCCTCTTTAAGGTCGCCTCTGTAATCATGGAGCCGTTTTTTCTCATAGAGCATAAGAAGAAGGGCAAATAATGTAAGCCCGGAACCAACAAAAATAATGCAAGTGAAAAACAAAGTCATCTTGTACACCTCAAAACTTTTATCATAAGTAAATTAATAATTTTATGTTAAGTAAAAATCTATATCCTAATATCTATTGTGTGTCTTTCCTGTGGCAATAAGTTTTTATCATTATTATCTTCTTGGCCTTCTTCTTTTGATTTCTTACTGCCTTGTTGTTGCTGATTGCTGTTTTTTTGTCTTTGATCATCGGTAATAGCAGTCTTTTGGGCTTCGCTTTGTGTATGCACAATTCTGGTGTCATGCTCTGATTGCTTGACCGAATTATCAGCTTGATGTTGAGCTTGATTTATCATTTTCTGTTGCGTTTCGCTTTGTATTTTCCCAGCCTCGTTTACCTTTGGCATGAGAATTTGGTAGTCCACCGGTCTAATTGACATCCAGTGCTCCCCCCTCACTATAACGGGCCAAAACGAATGTCGGCCCCATCACTGTATAAAGTACAATACTGAGCCTCTTCTTTAATATACATCGTACTATTTCCAATAGCAACCTTTACACCTGGAAAAACACTTCCCTGTATTCTGATTCGTCCGTTTGCTCCTTGTTGCAGCATCTCTTCAATTTCAGCAATCTCTTTTTTGTATTCCTGCAGCCTACTTTCTAATACAAACTTTGTGCGTGTGCTCTTTGCAAGTATCTCACGCTTTTCCATTGAAAGTTCCCCAGATAGTTTCAACTTATTCAATAAAGTTATAGCCTGTTTAGATTTCAGAAGGTTATCTTCAACAACGGGAAGATCTCCTTTAAGAAATTTCAGGCGTTCCCGTAAATTCGGATCTATTCCGACCTCAAGAACAGTTGCCGTAGACATCTGGCTACCAAGATATTTTAGTTCAACGGTTTTCCCCACTCTAACGGTTCCACCCACTAAAAGACCTTTTCTGCCGCCTAGTTCAAGCTTGTTTCCGCACTTTATGTCGCAGTGCATGACAGCCTCACACTTAATGTTATTACGAGCTACAACATTTGCGCTCTCAATATATTTTGAAACAATATCATTGCCTGCCACCAGCATACCTTTTCCGTTGCCGTGCATACCCCTTTTTAGGATAATATCGCCACCGGCTTTCAGAACAGCAGCCTCTACTACACCATTTACTTCAATGTTACCTCCTGCTTCAATTTCAAAACCTGACAAAACATTGCCCCTAACAGTAACATTTCCAATAAACTTAATATTTCCGGTAGAGTTATCAACATTAGCCATGACCTCATAAGTAGGAAAGACATTGATTTTACCATCAACATACATAAGTTGACCATCAATAGCTGCGAATAATTCGGTTCCGTCAGGGCTTAACACCACATTTCGTCCTCTAGGGATATTTACAACCTTGCCATCAAGAGCTTTTAACTCCGCTCCTACAAGATTTTTTCCGGGTTTCCCCGGTATAGGCGGAATCTGTTCTGCAAGCTTTTGCCCTTTTGTAACGCTTTCAACAAGGTTCATTTCCTTATAATTTACAGTCCCGTCTTCCAATATAGTCGGTGTTCTGTCTTTTTTTATGTCAAACAGATATTTAACTTCGCCATTTTTCCCGTTTACAGCCGGCTGCCCTTCGGCAACCAATATCTGCACATTATAGACAGGGTTTTCAACTAGCTCTCGTATTTTACTTTCATTCATCCCCCAAACTACACCTTTGGAGTACAAGGCTTGCACAATCGCCTCCAAAGTAGGTGGAGCACCGTTGGCTTCAGGAGGTGAAAGAATAACAAACGCCGACATTTTGTCTTGAGATACAATAGCCTCAACAGAAGAATCTATCTTCGCTTCTTCTTGGGCCTCAGCAATCTTAACCGGCACTCCTTCGCATTTGTTTACCGCATCTGCAATAATGTTGGCATTATAGTTCTGTATTTTTTTCTTTCGGATAGTATTAAGAACTTCATTTTCACTTACACGAGAAAAAAAATCCAAGGGCTTATAGACTGTAAGATAAACACCGTTGCTTTCATAAGTCAGATTATATCCTTTATCTTTCTGCATCATATCATCTGGCATTATAAGCCTCCTTTCAATTTCTCTTATCTTTATCCTTTTGTAAAAAAATTATAAAATTGCGCTCTTTAACCTTTCCAGCTTCCCTCTCATTCTCATTATTGCTTTGGTATGCAATTGTGATATTCTTGATTCAGATACCTTCATAATAAGACTAATTTCTTTAAGAGTTAGCTCCTCATAATAATAAAGAGTAACTACTATTCGTTCTTTTTCAGGCAGCTTCTCAATAGAGTCAGCCAAAATTTCTTTTAGTTCCACAATTTCCATGCGCTGCTCTGGTGAATTTGATTCCCTTTGCATAGAATACGAATCGAAGCCAGTTTCATGGTTCTGTTCCAAATAGTCATCAAGTGAAATCATTTGTGAAACATTAACTTCTTGTAAAAGCTTTGTGAGTTCCTCTATTGTAATACCAAGCTTATCGGCTATCTCTTGATCAGTAGCCGAATGTCCCAGTTGATTTTCTAATTCGGAATATGCTTTTTCCAGCTCTTTACCTTTCTTTCTTAAAGATCTGGGTGCCCAATCCTGCTCTCTTATTGAATCAATAATTGCTCCTCTGATTCGCAGGGATGCATAGGTTTCGAATTTTACCTTCTTAGTTAAGTCAAACTTATCAATTGCATCAATAAGTCCGAATACCCCGTACCCCACCAAATCATCGTACTCAACATTGGAGCCGAAATATATACTTAATCGTCCCGCTACATACTTAACTAAATCAGCGTATTCAAGAATTAGCTGTTCCTTAATACTCTGATCCTTTGTCTCGCTATATTTTTTCCATAATTCCTGTTGCCTCTGTAAAACAGATGCTGACATTTCTACCTCCATGATCCCTTAAAAATGAAGATAAGGGTTATCCATAATAATTCTACTTACTAAGCTCACTCTTTATATAGTCAGCAACCGGAAGATCATTAAATTCCTCTTCACTCATGCCCAGATTCAAGTCTTCATCAGCAACAAGATTCAATGTGTTGCCTGAAGCTTGTTCTGCCTTTCGTTTTAGCTCTTTCTCCTCCTTTTCCTTTTCCTCGGCGATTCTCTTTTCTTCCGCCAATTTTTCCTCTTCTTTCTTTCTGTTGGTTTCAATGATATCAAAAGCGGTTCCTCTAATGAGTAAGCCTACAATATAGAATATAATCATAGTAATGATCATATTTATCATATTTTCATTGTTCTGTACTCGATTGGTATATCCCATCAAGCCTGTTATTATTGCACCAGATAAAGCCATCAGCAGAGGCAACTTACGGATATAATCCATACAACACCCTTCAATTAAATATCTTTACCCGTTTCCGAAATCATGGTTTCGAGCGGGACCTGAGCCATTTACAATCTCGTTAAAATTACATCACCCCGAGTTATTGAAACTCGTGTTGCTCGTTATAAATATTTTACTCCGTAACCAATAGTCTTCACCATGAGTTTTCCATCCTCTGAGGAGATTTCTATTGTCCTACCGTGATTTCCACCTGTATCCTCACTTATAATGGGTATATTTAATTCTTTTAATACAACCCTTGTAGCTTCGCTGTTTCTGGCACCTATCTTCATTGTTTCATTTGTGCCGGCAAAGTTAAACATCTGAGCACCACCGGCAATTTTTGCTACTAGATTATTTTTGTTAGCTCCAATAGCCACCATCTGTTCTAATAGATCTACTATACCTGTATCTGCAAACTTTGCTCTGTTTGCATTGGCTGTGGCAATTTTAGAGCTTGGAAGCATAATATGAGCCAAACCAATAATTCTATTTTTACTATCATACAAGGCTACGCCTACACATGATCCAAGGCCAAGTGTAGTTAAAATCGACGGATGACGCGCTACTTTCAAATCCGCCATACCTACCCTTATCACTTCTAACATTATGCTACTCCTAATGCATTTAACAAACGACCATAGGAAATTTCATCAGGTACCAAGAAGAAATCTCCAACTACGCTGTCTACTCCATACGTAAATTCGTTTTCTATATATAATACAGTATCAGAACTTTTACCAAATTCAATAGCTGGAACACTCAAAATTGCTCCAGCCATATCTATTGCCAACCCCGGAATGTCTGATAAAATTCTCAAATTAGTCAAATTTGATAGGGATGATAAGTAAGATCCTGCCAATATGTTCCCTATCTCCTGTAACGCTGAGCATTCCATGCTGTTAAACTCTATTTCATCATTTAATGGTCTTCCCATTAGCATATTAACCAAGCGCCGAGCACTTATTAAATCTAGGACAAAAAGAATATTCCCGTTGATATCTCCATTTACCCCCAGTAGAATTCCGACAACCTCTGACTCCGCTCCACCAAGGACATCGCTTACCTCAGAGAATTTCATAACTCTTATCTGGGGTACTTTCATATCTATTTTTTTGTCCAGCATTTTAGCAAGTGCTGTCGCGGCATTCCCAGCGCCAATATTCCCGATTTCTTTAAGAACATCAAGGTGATAACTATTAATATTATTAATATCTATATCATTTGCCATCGTGCCAATTTACCTCACAAATTATTTTTCAAGTAGTTCATTAATAAGCTTTTCAACATTTAATAAAGTAATCAGCCTTCCATCAACCTTAGCAATGCCCAAAATATAGTCCAAACTTCTGTCATTTGTAATTGAAGTAACACTTTCAATGTCGCTTTCATATAGCGATACAACTTCATCAACAGAATCAACGATGATACCCAGAAGTGCTTCATTAATCTTAAATATTATAGTCCTTGTATCGTCATCCACCTCAATTTCGGGCAAATCGAATTTAAGTCTCAAACTCATAACGGTAACTATTTCGCCTCTAAGATTGACAACGCCTTTAATGTATTCCGGTGTTGTAGGAACTCTCGCTGTATTAAGTGTTCTCTCTATAATTGAAACCTTATGAATATCAGCACCGTATTCTTGGTCTCCCACCTTAAACGCAACATACTGCTTTATTTCTTTGTCCAAAGATTTACCATCCATTCACGAGCTCCCCCTTTACATTCTCAAAAAAATGCTTACAGTGCAAGAGAATTAACATCTAAAATAAGCGCAACATTACCATCACCAAGTATAGTTGCCCCTGCTATATATTTAACTCCGGATAAAACTGTACCAAGGGACTTAATAACGATTTCCTGCTGCCCAATCAGTGAGTCCACAATGAATGCCGAAAGTTTCTCACCTTTCTTGGTAATTACACAGGTAATTGATTTTTTCTTTTCGTCCGGTAAAGTGTCGGGTACACCCAGTATTTGGTCAAGTCTGACAATAGGTATAAGCATATCACGAAGTAAAATAACCTCTTGGTTTCTAACTAAGCGTATATCCTGGGGTTTGACTCCTTCAATTTCCTGAATCGAACTTAAAGGTATGGCGTATTTCTCGCTCCCTATACGGACCAATAGCGCCTGAATAATCGCAAGGGTTAGCGGTATACGAATAGTAAATATACTTCCTTTTCCTCTTGTTGAATCTACTTCAACAATACCACCGAGTGTCTCAATTTTTGTTTTAACAACGTCCAATCCAACTCCTCTGCCGGAAAGGTCGGTAACTTTGTCAGCCGTACTAAAGTCAGGCTTAAACAAATACTCGATTATTTCTTTATCAGTAAGGGTATCAACGATTTCGGACGTTTCAAGACCCTTTTGTATGATTTTCTTTCTGACTTTGTCTACATCAATGCCTTGTCCGTCATCTTCAACTTGTATAACAACATTATTGCCATCCTGAAAAGCACGAAGATATATATTACCAACACTTGGCTTGTTAGCTTTTAACCTTTGCTCATGAGTCTCAAGACCATGGTCGGCTGAATTTCTTAATATATGTATCAGTGGATCGCCTATTTCGTCTATAACTGTTCGGTCAAGCTCTGTTTCTTCACCTGACATATGTAATTCAATATCTTTATCAAGCTCTCTAGAAATATCCCGAATCATTCTTGGGAATCTGTTAAATACTGTTTCCACAGGTACCATACGTACTCTCATAACGGCATCATGAAGGCTTGTCGTTATGCGTTCCAGATATTCTATGGACTCGACATCAGCATCCTCTTTGTTTGCACTGGATTCGTCCAGTCGTGTCTTTATTATGATTAACTCACTTACAAGATTCATTAGAATATCAAGCCGATCTATATCTACCCTGACTGTTTTACCTGTCTTTTGGAACTTCTTGTGGTCGGCAGTATTATGTACATTAGTAGCCGCTTCAGTTTTTTCAGTGTCGGGTTTAGTAACACTTTCGGTTTTATCTTCGGCGCTATCGGATATATCAAAGCTTATTGGAGTAATTTCCACTTCTGCGATCTCTGCAACTGAATTAATCTCATGGTCAAAAAACTCCTCTGGCTTGCTGGTTATAATGACAACAGTGAAATCATAATCAAACCTTTCGTCTTCGATATCCTCAACCTTTGGCATTGATTTAATTACCTCGGAATTTTTCTCCAGAATCTGAAATACAATAAAGGCTCTAGCCGCTTTCAGCAGACACCCTTTGTCCAACACTATGCGAATCTGAAAGACATTCATATCGCCTTCAATTGCCTTTTTTATAACATTAATATCATATTGATTTAATTCAATTATTTCCGCGTTTGGCTTTTCTTCAGCATTTAAGCTTTTTGAATTAGTAGAAGAAGTTGCTTTATTCTCAACTTTTTGTTCTGATCCGCCAGATTCCATTATGCTCTTTAGCTCATTTACAACATCGAGAAAGCCTTCATCGCCTTCCTGCGCTGTTGCGGCTATTGTATTGACATAGGTTTCCAATGCGTCCAAACATCTGAACAACACATCTACCATATTTGAGTCAGCAAAGAACCTGTTATTTCTAAGAGCGTCTAAAACATCTTCCATACGGTGGGTCAATGTCTGCATTTTTGTATAACCCATGGTTCCTGACATGCCCTTAAGAGTATGTGCCACACGAAATATTTCATTGAGGACTTCTTTATTTCTATTATCCTTCTCAAGTTCCAACAACGAGACATTTAATTGCTGTAAATGCTCCCTTGATTCTTCAATAAATATATCGAGGTATTGATTCATATCCATTACCTACGCACCCCCATAAAATTCATTATGCATGTCGGTATTTTTTGTAGAGGAACGGTTTTATCAACCACTCCTTTTTCTATTGCTGATCTAGGCATCCCAAAAACAGTACTGGTCTTTTCATCTTGTGCAATGATAAAGGCATTGTTTTTTTCTTTAAGCTGTACTAATCCTTTAGCACCATCGCTACCCATACCAGTCATTATTACCCCTATAATATTGCTAAAGTTAGTTTCAGACAATGATGTCATCATTACATCCACACTTGGCCTTAGCTTTCCTATAGGCGGTGTTTTAAGAAGTTTTATCAGTATCTTTTCACCTTTGCGGTCAAAGGTTAAATGGTAGTCTCCCGGAGCTATATATATATTACCTGCTTTTAATTCGTCCATATCCTCCGCTTCTTTAACTTTAAGTCTGCATATTTCGTTTAGTCTGGTAGCTAATGATGCGGTAAACCCCGACGGCATATGTTGAACAATTACAATAGCTGCCGGAAGATCAGCAGGAAAGTCAATAAGAATCTCCGAAAGTGCTCTCGGCCCCCCAGTAGAAACTCCAAGAGCAATAATGTATTTCAATTCAGAAGAAGGTTCTTTGCTTTCAGTACCGATTGTGTGTTGTCTTCTTCTTGCTTTATTAAATATTTCTGCTTTTTTCAAAGATCTGTAGGCTAGCTTTACCTTCTCAGTTATTTCACTTTGCTTGTCTGATGAAGACATATCAAAGATATTTTCGGGTTTACTTATAAAGTCAAATGCCCCTAACTCAAGCGCGCGGATTGTTTCGTTTGCTCTTTCTTTAGTAAAGCTGCTCACCATTATAACACTGTAAGAGCCCTGTTTCAGTAAGTTCTCAAGGCAACTTAGCCCATCCATAAGAGGCATTTCTACATCGAGAGTAATTACATCGGGATTGAGCTCCTGTGCTCTTTTCAATGCTTCAATACCATCTTTAGCGATTCCGACGATCTCGATGCTCGGATCCTGCGCTAGTATATTCTGTATAATGCGTCTCATAAGTGCAGAATCGTCTACAATCAGCACTCTTATTTTTTCGTCATTCATCTGGTTGACCAGCCCTTTTTCAGCAATTTTCTCTGAGAGTCAAAAATAAAACTGATAACCTTTTCTCTCTCCAGGTCTGATATTTCTACAAATTCAATACCCGATTCATAATTATACTTCCCTTTGTCATGTACATTAATAACACGAACAACTCTTCCTTTAAAGCGCACATCGCTACCAATATTGATTATCCCATCCATAAACCAACCATATACTGGTTCTTCATTTGTTAGAATGCATAATCCGCCTCCGCTTATGTCCTTGGTTATAGCTTTTTTATAATCTCCTCTATTTTCTTTATCTATATCGTTATTTTCAAATAAGCGGTATTTTACATCTAAAATACAATCAAATCTGAAAAAAAATCTCCTTTGCATATGTTCTTCGCCTGATTTGGGCATTATCCTCAAAAGATAGATGTTTCCCGATATCCGGCGTTCGACTGCCTCAGCCTTAAATTTATATAATTTCCCACTTCTCTCGTAAATCACATCCATTTCAACGCCCCGGTGTACTGGAAAAACCCTTCCCCCTTTTATAGGAGCTAAAATCTCCATGCTTCCATCCGGTAATGATCGTTCGTACTGGCTTACAAGAAGTAGTGACCCTTGTTCTCTATTACTGTTATAAAGCTGTAACTCAAGTTTGTGCCCGATGTTAAGCTTAACTGTTTCCATTAAACAAACCTCATAACAATCAGTAAAATTTTTTAGTATCAATGTTCTTGAGTACCCGTTTGAAACCGCAGATTTCAGTAACAGGTAAGGTTATTGTTATTATAGCATAGTTCTCGACATCATACACCAAAAAAAGACAAAAGTTTTGAAATAAAGCCTTTTGCGCCCCCGGTTTCCTCATGTGTTTTATCCGAAAACAATTTTTCGGCAATTTCTGTAATATTTTTTGCTGCCTGACACTTTGGATTCACCAAGCTAAAAGGCTTTTGTACCTTGACACTTTTTGTCACATTGTCATCATATAATATATACCCAAGTTTTAAAAGTCTTAAAGACAAAAATTTTTCTGATACAACACAAAGCTTTTTTGCTATTTCGTCAGCTTCTCGAGCATTGTCTGCCTTATTTACCAAAATATTTATCCTTTTCTTTTTATCGCGGCGCGAAACCATCTTAACTAAAGCATAAGCATCAGTTATGGCTGTCGGTTCCGGGGTTGTCACCAGAAGTACCTCGTCAGCAGCCATAATAAAGCTCATAACATTCTGTGATAAACCCGCTCCCGTATCTATAAGAATAACATCAAAAAGTTTATCTAACAGGCTGATGCTGCTGACAAATTTCCTTAGTTTCTTTCTGTCTAAACGTATCAGTTCTTCGACACCCGATCCTCCCGAAAGAAATTTGATATTATCGGGCCCGTCTGTCAATACCTCAAAAATACTCTTTTCGTCATGTATAAGATCCAGCATGGTATATTTGGGCACAATACCAAAAAGAACATCGATGTTTGCCAATCCAAAATCCACATCCAGAATTACAACCTTTAAGCCCATCTTGCTTAATGCTAACGCTAAGTTAATGGTAATATTAGTTTTCCCTACTCCTCCCTTACCACTGGTAACGGTCAATACTCTCGCTTTTTTTGCAGAGCTTTCATCGGGTAGGCCACTATCCACATTTCCGGTTTTCATATTTACTATTTTACGAAGCATTTCTGCTTGGTCGTTCATCTATTTCTCTGCTCCTCCCGTTAGTCAGACCCTTAATCATCGTTTTCATTCATTATGCTTGCCACAAGTTGTCTGACATTGGCTATATCCAGATCATCGGGAACACTTTGACCTGCCGTAGTATATGAAAGTGGTTTCCCTGTCATATATCTGGCGTTAAGAATAATCCCTGGTGCAGGTGATTCATCCAGCTTTGTAAAAAGAAGCTTGTAATTCTTTATAAATGCATAGTATTCTAAAATTTCACGAACCGCAATCCTACTAATATTGCTGCTCATAACCAAATATGTTTCATCGGCATCAGCGGCATTTACTAATGCTTTTAGCTCGTCAAAATGCTTTTTGTTCTTGTGACTCCTGCCAGCAGTATCTATAAGAATCAAATCGTTGTTCTTAAGGCTTTCAATAGCATCCTTTATTTCTCCGGGCGAATATACAACTGTTACTTTGAGATTTAAAATTTCAGCATATGTCTTTAACTGTTCAACAGCCGCTATTCTATATGTATCAGCAGTTATAAGGCCCACTTTCTTTTGCTTGAAAGTAAAATCTGCAGCTATCTTGGCAAGGGTTGTAGTTTTACCAACACCGGTTGGCCCAAGAAAAATAGCAACATGGGGTTTCTTCTCCTCAGTTAGCTTTATAGGTTCAGGTTCACCTAATAAAACTGTCAATACCTTTGAGGTAAGTTGGATGACTTCCTCTTTCTTTAGACTCTGCCCACCCCGTTCTCTTATTTTTTCAAGTATTTTTTCGATTAGCTTTGGTTCTACATCCTTTTCAAAAAGATTATTTCTTATGGCTACAAGAGAATTGTTCTCTATTATTACCGGGCTTTCATTTTCGTTGTCGTTCTTATTTTCAATTATATTTAATTCTTCTTTTGACTCATTTGTAACTGGTCTGATGATTTCCGCCGGTTTTTGGATTGCTACCGGCTTTTGTACTTCTATTGGTTTTTGTACTTCTACTGGTTTTTCGGTTTCGATTGCTTTTTCTTCCTTTGCCTTATTGGCAGGGGGCAGGGTTTTTTCAATATCTTTATTTTCCTGAACGACACGATATATCTTATTTAGCATGTCTTCCATATTTTTAACTTTATCTTCAAGCTCAGAGATTTTATTATTTTCTTGGGTTCGAGCCGGATTTTCCACATATGCCGTTGCCGCTTCCGCATATTCACTTTTCTCATACTTTTCATTTTGGACAATTGCTGATCCAATGGTTTTTTCATTTGCCGGTATACGATTCCCGGAAGCTGGCTGAGTCCTATAACCCTCATAGGAAGGCGCTTGTCTTTGATTGTAACTTAACCTTCCAGGCCGAACATAATCATCATCAATGGCAGCTACAACCTCTATCATAGGTTTTTTAAACAGACCAAAGAGACCCTTGGGTTTAATCTTTTTGCTGTTCATTATCACAGCTTCACTGCCAAGATCCATCTTTACCTTGAGCAAGGCTTCCTGCATATCCTTGCATGTGTACCTGCGAATCTTCATTCTTAATAATCCGACCCTTTCTATTAAATACTAACCATACCGATTGCATTAACCTCAATACTGGGATCCAATTCGTTATATGAAAGGACAACAAGTCCGGGTATAGCATGTTCCGTAAGGCGTCTAAAATATAATCTCACTACCGGTGAAGCAAGAATTATCGGCTGTTTGCCTGATTGTGCCATCTTTTCTGCAAGTTCCGCGGTATTGGAAATTACTTTGTTGCTTATTTGAGGATCCATAGCCATATATGTTCCAGCTTCATTCTTTTGGACCGAATCTATAATTAATTGTTCGAGTTTGGGGTCTAAGGTAATTACTTCTGAGCCGGAACTATTTAAATAGCTCTTGGAGATGGCTCTTCCCAGTGCTTGACGAACATACTCAGTAAGCATGTCTGGATCTCTGGTAACTGGTGCATAATCGGCCAACGTCTCTAGAATTGTAACCATATCTCTGATTGATACATTTTCTCTTAATAGATTTGCCAAAACCTTCTGTATTTCTCCAAGAGACATCAATTTTGGTATTAGTTCCTCTACTATGGCCGGATAAGAAGTTCTAACATTATCAACGAGAGTCTGTACATCCTGTCTGCCAAGCAGCTCGTGGATGTGTCGCCTTACTATTTCAGTCATATGTGTTGCCACAATGGAAGGGGTATCTACAACGGTGTATCCCATCATTTCTGCCTTATCTCTCATTGTTTCAGGAATCCATAGTGCCGGTAAGCCAAATGCAGGCTCTACTGTAGGTATACCGTTAATCCCTTCATCAGCCATACCTGGATTCATCGCCATAAAATGATCCAGCATAAGCTCACCATTGGCTACCTCAACACCTTTGATCTTTATTATGTATTGATTGGGAGACAGCTGTATATTATCTCTAAGCCTTATTATAGGAACAACGACACCAAGCTCTAGAGCAAGTTGCCGCCGTATCATAACAACGCGATCCAATAAATCGCCACCCTGGTTTTTGTCGGCGAGAGGAATAATAGCATAACCAAATTCCAGCTCAATAGGGTCAACCTGAAGCAGCGAAACTACATTCTCGGGTTTCCTGATTTCCTCAACTTCCTTTTCTTCGTCCTTTAACTCTTCGGCTTTTGATACTTCTTCTGTTCTGTTCTGCAAATATAATCCGAAGTAGATTAATCCTGCTGCCATTATAAGAAGTGACCATTGCCGTAGAATAGGTATTAATAAAATACAACCCCCTGCCCCGACAAAAAGAACCTTAGGGGTATCAAAGAGCTGTTTTATAATATCAGAACCAAGATCATCATCAGAGGCTGCTCGCGTAACTATAATACCGGTTGCAACTGCAATTAACAACGATGGAATCTGGCCTACAAGGCCATTACCAATGGTAAGAATAGAGTATAGCCTAATAGCTTCTCCGAAGGTTTTGTTTAAGAAAATCATTCCCATGACTATACCGCCGATGAGATTGACAAACACTATCAAAATACCGGCAACAGCATCGTTTTTAACAAACTTGGTGGCACCATCCATAGAACCGTAGAAATCAGCTTCTCTTTGAATGTTTTTACGTCTTTCCTTGGCTTCCGACTCACTTATCAGCCCTGAATTCAAATCGGCGTCAATAGCCATTTGTTTACCGGGCATTGCGTCCAAAGTAAAACGTGCTGCTACTTCGGATACACGTTCGGTACCTCTGGTGATAACTAGGAATTGTACAATCATGATAACTAAAAACACTATAACGCCAACTACTAAATTATCGCCACCGACAAATCTGCCAAAGCTTTCAATAACTGTTCCCGCATCGCCTTCGCCTATTATAAGACGAATAGCAATTATGTTTAAGGATAGACGAAATAGAGTTGTAAACAAAAGCATTGTAGGAAATGCCGCCATTGAAAGTGTATCCGTGGCAAAAATGGCATTTAACAGAATTAATAGGGAGAGAGTTATATTGATGACCAAAAGGACATCAAGTAGAAAGGTAGGAATGGGCACAATAATAAAAAGTACTATAAATACTACACTTACGGCCACCACAATAGTTCTGTTATTCATGTAGCTTCCCCCGGCATAAATACCATTTTCTTTAGTAGCTTA
>JAAYNX010000013.1 GCA_012520615.1 Clostridiaceae bacterium
AGCAATATTTTACTATTACATTAAAATTATATTACAAATAATCGCAATAAAATAATGCAAATAGACAAATCAATTTATTGTTAGTTACCCAACTAAAGTTTAACATAAGTATATACTCAAAAATATTTTCAAGGAGGAACCAAAATGAAAAAAATTCTAGCTATGATTCTTGTACTTGCTATGGCTATTTCTTTAGTAGCCTGTGGAAGTCAACCTGAACAACCTTCGCAGGGTAATCAACCTTCTGATTCCGCTAAGCCGGATGAGTCCAAGGCTCCTGACGCTTCTTCAGGTCCTGAAATTGGTATCGTATTGCCTACAAAGGACGAGCCTAGATGGGTACAAGACGAGACACGTTTTATCGACGCTTTAAGATCAACCGATTACGAAGTTGAGATTCTCTTTAGCCAAGGCGACTCAGCTAAAGAAAAGCAGAACGTAGAAGCTCTTATAGCAAAAGGAATTAAAGTCCTCATCATTTGCCCTCATGACGGTGCTGGTGCTGCAGCTGCTGCTGAAGCCGCTAAAAAAGAGGGAATCACAGTTATTTCTTACGACAGACTTATCACCGACACAGACGCTGTTGACTATTATGTAACATTTGACAGCTTCCAGGTTGGCGTAGCTCAAGGACAATATTTGATAGACAATGCTACCGGAACAGGCAATCCTCTGTATCTCTATGCAGGTGCTGCTTCCGATAACAATGCTTTCATTTTCTTCGACGGTGCATGGAGCGTTCTCCAGCCTAAAATTGCTGACGGAACATTCGTTATTAAGAACTCCAGCGAAGCTGTAGCTCTTCAGAACAAAGCAACATTAACACGTGATGAACTTGGTAAGATCATTGGCCAGGTTACCACAAACTGGGACTTCAACGAAGCTAAGAATAAGGCTGAAGCTCACTTAACAACTGCTAGCGCAGCTGATAAGGGCGACGTATTCATTCTTGCTCCAAACGATGGTACCGCTCGTGCTATTGCTGATGCATTCGCATCTGACAAAGACGTTTCCAGCTATAAAGTTACTGGTCAGGACGCTGAGAAAGCTTCCGTTCAGTACATAATCGATGGAAAACAATCCATGACAGTATTCAAGGATGTACGTACACTGGTTAACGATGCTATCAATATGGCAGTTACAGTATTAAAGGGCAATACACCTGAAACCACTGGTTCTTACAATAACGGTGCTATTGATGTTAAAGCTCTGCAGACCGAAGTTATAGTTGTTGAACAATCTAATGTTAAGGCAGCTATGGTAGATTCAGGCTACTATCCTGCATCTGATTTCACCGGTCTTAATTAAGTAACACAGCTTAGAGAGGATGGGATAGTGATAGTTGCTATTACTATCCCATCTATTTAATTCTAGAAGGAGCGGAAAGACCATGGGAAACAATATTTTAGAGATGATAAACATCTCGAAAGAATTTCCGGGCGTTAAAGCTTTAGATAACGTAAATTTTAAGGTAAAAAAAGGTGAAATCCATTGTCTTGTTGGAGAAAACGGGGCTGGTAAATCAACCTTAATGAAGATTTTAAGTGGTGTCTATCCATATGGTACATATGAAGGCGATATAGTGCTAAATGGTTCTACACAAAAATTTGCAAAAATTGTTGACAGCGAAAAAGCCGGAATTGCAATTATAGCTCAAGAATTAGCATTAGTTCCTGACATGACTATTTACGACAATATATTTCTTGGACACGAAATAAGAAACGGTCTTGCAATTGATGAAAACGAGACCATTCAAAAGGCCATAGATATTCTAAAGAAGGTCAGAGTTGACATAAACCCATCAATGTTGGTAAAGGATTTGGGGGTTGGTGTTCAGCAACTTATTGAAATTGCGAAAGCATTAAGTAAGGACGTAAATCTTCTCATTTTAGACGAGCCGACAGCTGCACTAAATGAGGATGATAGCCAAAACCTTTTACAGATAATACGAGAGTTAAAAGAGCAGGGTGTCACTTCTATAATGATATCTCATAAGCTCAAAGAGGTCCTTTCAATAGCAGATACTATTACGATATTAAGAGACGGAAAGACCATATGTTCAATGGATGCCACCACAGGCGAAGTCTGTGAAGGTGACATCATAAAGAACATGGTAGGACGTGAAATTGATAATATATATCCTAAACGTGAACATGTAGAGCCGGGCGAGATCTGCCTTGAAGTTAAGAACTGGAATGTGTATGATCCTAAGCTCGGAAGAGAGATATTACATAATGTGAATTTGAATGTCCGAAAGGGAGAAGTAGTAGGAATATCGGGTTTGATGGGTGCAGGTAGAACTGAACTTGCGCTTAGTCTTTTTGGGAATCCAAGAGGATATAAAATTAACGGAGAATTTTACGTTAATGGCAAACCGGTAAACTACACTCATACTAGTAAAGCTCTTCAAGATGGGCTTGCATATGTTACCGAGGACAGAAAAGGCGATGGCCTTAACCTTATACAAGATATTAAATCAAATATTACTATTGCTAATCTTAAAGCTTTGTCAAGGTGCGGAGTTATAAATGATAATGAGGAAGTTAAGGTAGCAAAAGAATATAAAGATTCTATTAATATAAAAGCCCCTTCTATTGAACAAATCGTAGGAAACTTAAGCGGGGGAAATCAACAGAAAGTCTCTTTGTGCAAATGTTTGTTTGTTTTACCTAGCATTCTGATATTGGATGAGCCCACAAGAGGTATAGATGTAGGCGCTAAGTATGAGATTTACACTATTATGAATAGGCTAGTTGCAGAGGGGATGTCAATTATAATGATTTCTTCCGACTTGTTGGAGGTTATAGGTATGAGTGACAGAATCTATGTAATGGCAGAAGGTAAAATAACCGGAGAACTCAAAGCAGAAGAAGCAACTGAAGAGAAAATAATGGAAGTTGCTACTATATAGGAGGGAATGATAATGACACAGTCTAAAGATTCAAAGAAGCCGAGCAGGGGTTTAATTAGTGAATCGGTTCATCTTTTAAAGCAAAACATCCGTGAATACGGCATGTACATTGCCCTTGCAGTAATTATAGCTGTATTCGGCATATTAACAAAAGGAATATTTATTTCACCCCGTAACATCAGTACTCTACTAAACCAAACTGGTTATATTATTGTTTTGGCAATAGGTATGACACTAATTATAGTTTGTAAATATATCGACCTTTCAGTCGGATATACAGCAGGCTTTTTAGGTGCAGTTGCCGCAATTTTTATGACTAAATACGGCATGAGTGAATGGGTTGTAATTCCGCTGATGTTGCTTTTTGGCGCGATTATCGGACTTTATAACGGCTTTATGGTTGGTAAATTGGGTATTCCCGCATACGTTGTGTCCTTAGCAGGTATGTTTATATTTAGAGGCTTACTGCTTATGGTCACCCAACAAACAGGGACAATCATTGTTCCAAATAAGGGCTTTAATGCAATAGGGAATGGATTTATTCCCGATATAGTACAAAATTCTGATATACATATTCTTACACTTATTATAGGCGGAATAGGCATACTGTATTTTATATTTAGTGCGGTAAGAAGCAGAAACAATAAGTTAAAATATGACTTTGAAGTTCTTTCAACCCCTCTTTTTGCAATCAAACTTGTTTTCACATCTTTAGTAATTGGTATAATAAGCTGGGTACTTGCAGGATATAATGGCCTGTCTTGGACTGTTGTTGTTTGCATTATTGTAATTATTATTTATCATTTTGTTACCCAGAAGACCACACTTGGTCGCCACATCTATGCAGTAGGCGGTAATGGCAACGCAGCTGAACTGGCAGGTATAAGTGTAAAGAAAATTACCTATATTATATTCACATCAATGGGTATGCTCTCTGCACTTTCCGGTATCCTCTATACATCCAGACTACAATCGGCAACAACTACCGCCGGTACAATGTTCGAACTCGATGCTATCGCATCATCCTTCGTTGGTGGAGCATCTGCAAGCGGTGGTGTAGGTAAGATAACAGGTTCTGTTATCGGTGCATTGGTTATGATGTCACTAACTAGTGGTATGAACCTAATGGGTGTAGATATTTCTTATCAATATGTGATTCGTGGCGCAGTTCTTGTCTTGGCAGTCTTCTTTGATGTATCAACTCGTAACAAGAGAAGGTAAAATAACGCATATAGTGCCCATCAGGTTGATGTTAAGTAAATCAACCTGATGGGTATATATATTTTGATGGGGGTGATTACATTGAAAATCTTAAAACCATTAAGGGGAAAGGTTTCAAAGAAGGCTACAGATAAAAAGAATGTAACGTCAAAACAAAATCTCTCCGAAAACGATTTTTCAGATTCTTTGAAAAGCGTTTTTTTACGAAAGACTAAGATTCAGAGCCGATTTATGATTTCATTCTTGGCATTATCTATTATTCCTTTAGTATGTTTTGGTTTTCTAGCAGCATCAATGTCTGGAAGTGCGGTGGTCAGCAAGATAGAATCTTATTCAACGGAACTATTGAGAAGCACTGCGGCATATGTAGACGTTGAGACTTTATGTGTTCTAGAATTCAATAAAGAAATAATTCTATCCGACTATATTCAAAAAGATTTACCAATTATGGGCCAAATGTCGGATACCGAAAGAAATCAGACGGCTAAGGCAATTGAGAGATTTATGATGAATAAATTTCTCAAAGACGAAAAAATAATTTGTTCAATAATTATTTCAGCAGACAAACGATCATTCAAATATGGTTCAACAAGCATCCTTACAAGTGAAGAATGGGCCAGTATAGAAAAAATGGTAATTGAGTTTGGTGGTGGAGCCAAGGATGTAAGAACTTTAAGCATGAGTAAAAAAACTGCTAATCAAAATGCAATTATATATGCTAATAATATTACTGATGCGCTTACAGATCAACAGCTTGGTGTAATGATTACATTAATTGACGAATCATATTTGACAGATGCCTATAAGGAAATAATAATTGCTGAGGGCTCACATGCTTATATAATTGATGATGACGGAAAAGTCATATCAAGTTTAAACACCGAAGAAATTGATACTACGATTGCTGATAGTGCATTGGTATCTAAGATAATAGAAGCTTCAAGCAATGACGAAAGCTTCCATGCCGACGAAAAAATGATAGCTTCTAGAACGTTAAAACCCTCAGGATGGCATTTGGTTACTGAGATTCCGTATTCATATCTATATAAGGAAGCAAATAGTATTCGTAATTTTGTTATTATATTTATTGTTGCAGTCTTTGCGTTGGCACTTGTTCTTGCATGGCTTATAACAAGAAGCATTATACTTCCTTTGAAAAAGCTTGTTTCTGTAATGAAGAAAGCGGAGGAAGGAGATCTTACCCTAAAAGTACTTGATAATAATAAGGACGAAGTTGCTACGTTATTTGAAAGCTTCAATCAAATGCTTGCAAATATTAAGCTTCTTGTAAACAAGGTAAAAACCTCTGCAAAAGAAGTTATTGTTGGTGCCGCAGAAGTATCGTCATCTTCATCACAATCCTATTTGTTCTCCCAGCAAATTAGTTCAGCAATTCAGCAAATTGCAGAGGGCTCAACTAATCAAGCCGCTGATACTGTTGATAGTGTGCGGCATATGGAGAATTTGTCTAATGACATACATGAGGTTGAAGAAATAGTTGTTGATGTTTCTGAATCTCTTGGCGAAACGAAATCGATGAGCCAAAGTGTCCAAAGCCACATTGGCTTGCTTAATGAAAAAGCATTGGAAACAAGCAATATTACAGAGAAGGTTGTAGGCGACATTTTAGAGCTGAATACCGATATGCAGGAGATTGGCAAGATAATAAATATGATTGCATCTATATCAGAGCAAACAAACTTACTTTCACTCAATGCCGCCATTGAAGCTGCAAGAGCGGGAGATGCCGGTAGAGGGTTTGCCGTAGTAGCGGATGAAGTTAAAAAGCTATCAGATCAATCCGGCGACGCCTCAAAGGCTATCAGCAATTTGGTTGAAAAGATTCAGCTTAAAACACAGGCTACTGCTAACCAGGCTAGCGGCGCAATAAGAATAGTAAATGAGCAAACAGATGCAGTACATACAGCAAATAAAGCATTTGATGATATTTTCAGGCATATGGAAAATATTATTTCCCTTATGCTTAGAATGTCGCAATGTGTAGAAAAAATGATGGCATCTAGAGAAAAAGCTTCAGAATCTATGCTAAATGTCTCAGCGGTTTCTGAAGAGTTTGCAGCAACTTCACAAGAGGTCTCAGCAAGTACAGAGGAACAGATAGCGAGTATTGAAAAGCTTTCTGAATTGGCAAAACATATTAACTCTCTGGCTATTGGCCTCGACCATATGATTGCTAATTTCAAAATTGAGTAACTGTTCTAATTAAAGAAACCTAATAAACACAAGAAATTACAGCCCACCTTAAAAAAGGTGGGCTGCATTGCGTTTTACACCCCAATTGTTGCTAATACAATAGTCGTGGTATAATGAAATCGATAATGATTTTGTTCTTTTAGGAAAATAAACTATTTATAAAAAGGTGAATGCATATGACAATAACAGCAGTAGAAAAAGTAAGAGATAAAGGCATGGTAAGAGTTTTTATTGATGATAGTTACGCTTTTTCAATCCCTGAAGTGGATTATATCAGTAATAATTTGCATGAGGAAATGTTAATCAGTGAGGAACAAGTATCTATTATTCGCGATAAGGTATTGGTTCGTGCTGCCAGGGAAAGAGGAGTCAGATATTTAACATATAGAGACAGAAGTGAAAACGAAATTCTTAAAAAACTTATTGAAGCAGGTTTCGATGCTAATGTCTCACAACAAGCAGTCAACGAGCTTAAAACAATAGGATATTTGGATGATACGCGCTATGCTATGAAATATTTGTCCGAACGCATAAGAACAAAGGCATTGTCAAAGAAAACACTTGGGTATGAGCTTAAGAATAAAGGCATAGACGAAAATATTATCGAAAAAGCTTTGTCAGAATTTGAAATAGATGATTATGAAGTGGCCTTGAGGGAAAGTAAAAAGAAATTCGGAAAATATGATATAAATGAAAGAAAAATTGAACAGAAGGTTTATAGATTTCTTTTACATAGGGGATTTTCTTATGAAATAGTGAATAAAGTAATTCGCGAAATGAAAGCAAATCAATAGTAATAAATTGTATAAATAATAGTTGACACCTTCGGTACAAAATAATAAAATTATTGTATAATATTGTTATTATTTATTATTTTTCGGAGGGTCTAATATGTTGAATAGGGTCAAATGCTTCTTAAAAAGTGAAAAAGGTATTAATACAGTGGAAGTCGTTATACTTCTTGCGATAATGGTAGGCTTGGCAATTGTCTTTCGGCAGCAAATAGGAACATTCGCAAATGGCATTATGGATTCTTTGTTTAATAATACTAACATTACATGGTCGGATATGGAGAATGTTAAATAAACACGCTGGGAACAGTAGTAGTGCCTGTTTATGAATCTCCAGAGAAGACCTAATTAATGTTTTACTATATATGCAGCACCGTGAGCGAATATTGGTGCTGTTTTCTTTTTGTGCGCCACGCACGGTGCCATACTGTGCGAAAACAATCAATCGTATTAAATCAATGCAGGTTTATCAGCTGACATCTGTCATCCTGAGCGTTAGCGAAGGATCTTGTTTGTCTAGCGAAAAGTCTATGGTCATCTTTAATTAAAAAATGATAATTTAAATGATAGACATATAAAAATCTTAGTATTGCATACAATAGAAAAATATAATATACTATTAACTGACCATATTACTAGGTAATAATTAATTGGAGAGATTTGACTTGAGTAGAGATTCTGGTGCGAAAAAAGAAAGACAGGTAAAGCTTGTTGAAATGCTTAGGAATGACCCCTTCCTTACTGATGAGGAACTTGCCGAACAGCTGGAAGTAAGTGTTCCTACGGTCAGGCTGGATAGGCTTGAAATGGGCGTGCCTGAGCTAAGACAACGTATTCGGGAAATGGCTTCAAAAAACTATGACAAGCTTCGAACTCTTAATGCTGAGGAAGTTATAGGTGAAATTGTTGAACTTAATTTGGGTGAAAGTGCTATATCTATTTTAGACACTACCGACCAAATGGTTTTTTCTCAGTCAAAAGTAGTCCGGGGGCATTATATCTATTCAATGGCAGAATCAATTGCAATAGCAGTAATAGATGCAGATGTAGCCTTGGTTGGAATAGCGAATATTAAGTACAAACAACCTGTTTATGCGGGCAGCAAACTGGTTGCAAGGGTAACGATAAAAGAAAAACGTCCCCGTGGAAAATACATTGTATGGGTTATGATATACAATAGGCAAACGGAAGTTTTCAGGGGAAAATTCTTGTTAGTAGATGTTTCAAAGAATTAACATGAGCGATTGCAAAGCAAATTATTTAAATATTATTAATACAACAAGCTGAATTTACTTATTAAGGAGCTGAGCTATTGAGGATTATAGTAGATGCAATGGGAGGAGACAACGCTCCCGATGAAATAGTAAAAGGTTGCTTAGAGGCTTTGGAAACCGATGGTTTTGAAATTGAGCTTTTGGGAGACCGAGCCAAGATAGAAAAGTGCTTGGGTTCCGAAAATTTGAATAACAAAAGAATAATTATCACGGAAACTTCTGATGAAATAACAAATTTCGATAAACCTACTGAAGCCATAAGAAAAAAGAGAAACTCTTCTATAGTCGTAGGCATGAAAAAAATAAAGGAACGTTCAGCACAAGCCTTTATATCTGCCGGGAGTACAGGAGCATTACTAGCTGGGTCGCTTTTAATTGCAGGTAGGATAAAAGGTGTAGTGCGGCCGGCTTTAGCACCTATTGTTCCTTCCATTAAAGGTCAGACAATGATTATTGACGCAGGTATGAATACACAAATCAAGCCTATTAATTTCGTACAGTTTGGCATCATGGGCACAGAATACATGAGAAATATGTATGGAATTAAAGAACCGAGAGTTGGCCTTGTTAATGTGGGGACAGAAGAAGGAAAAGGAAATGAAGCACTCAAACAAGCATTTTTAGAACTTCAAAAATCCAAACTTAATTTTGTCGGGAACGTTGAAGGTCGTGATATTACTGAAGGAAAAGTTGATATAGTGGTTTGTGATGGATTTACCGGAAATGCGATGCTGAAGGTTATGGAAGGAACCGGTAAGTATTTTATGGACTACTTAAAAAAGATGTACTCAGGAAGTTTATCGGGAAAACTAAGTTATCTTCTTATCAAGCATGAACTAAAAAAGCTTAAAAAAGAAGTTGATCCTGAAGAATTAGGCGGAACGCCTATTCTGGGAATCAACGGTATGATTTATAAATGCCATGGCAACTCAAAGGCAAAAGCGATTAAGAATACCATATTGAAGGCTTGCAGTTCTGCTTGCACAACAGTTTTAGATCAAATGAAAAATATTTTTTCGTGCATGGAAGTTGGAGGCCTATATGATGAAGCCCTTTAAAGCAGGAATAATTGGATTAGGTAGTGTTCTACCAGATAAAAAACTTACAAACAGTCAACTTGAAAGTATTGTGGAAACCAGTGACGAATGGATTGTTAAAAGAACAGGTATCCGAGAGCGACACATACTTGATGATGGAGTTCCTCTTGCAAATCTTGCTGCAAAAGCAGCGGTTAAGGCGATAGAAGATGCGGGTTTACAGCCTGGCGACATAGAATTGATTCTTGGTACCACGGTTACCCCAGACTATCTTACTCCATCGCTGGCTTGCATGGTGCAAAAGGAAATCGGGGCAAAAAATGCGGCGGCATTTGATGTTAGTGCTGCTTGTACAGGATTTATTTATGCAATACAGACAGGCAGACAGTTTATTGAAAACGGAACCTATAAGAATATTCTTATAGTATCCGCAGAGGCTTTGAGTAGAGCTACTGATTTTACTGATAGAAAAACATGCGTGCTCTTTGGGGATGGTGCCGGAGCTGTGGTTCTAAGCCAAGTTGATGACAACACAGGAGTTGACTCAGCTATAATTGGAGCTGTCGGAGATGACGGCGACGTTCTTACTATACCTTTTCTATATACTTCTGAGACCGATATTGCTAACCGGAACGAAGGGAAAAAGCAGGTTATTTGGATGGACGGCAGCGAAGTCTTTACCTTTGCGTCCAGAATAATGGCTGATGCTACGAAACGTGTGCTTAATAGTGCAGATGTTGAGATGGATCAAATACAATATGTATTTCCACACCAAGCGAATATGAGAATACTTCAAAATGCGGCTAAAAGGCTGAATGTTTCTATGGATAAAATCTACAGCAACCTAGAGTATACAGGTAATATATCCAGTGCCAGTATCCCTGTTTGTCTAGACGAGGCTTCAAAGAAAGGCTTACTAAAAAAAGGCGATAAAATAGTTTTGGTAGCTTTTGGCGGTGGTCTTACCTATGGTTCTGCACTCTTAACATGGTCAAAAGAAGCTTAACAATAGTTCGGAGGAAATATATATGAGTAAAATTGCTTTTGTTTTTCCTGGGCAAGGTGCCCAATATGTCGGTATGGCTAAAGAAATCTCAGGGATATCGGAAGGCGCCGGCAGAATTTTAGATGAGGCAACAGATGCTCTGGGCTTTGATATAAGACATATGCTTTTTGAGAGTGATGATGAAACCTTAAAAATTACTGAAAATACCCAACCTGCAATATTAGCAGCAAGTGTGGCCTGTGCCCAACCTCTGATTGAGGCCGGAATAAAGGCTGATTACACCGGTGGACTAAGTTTGGGCGAATATGCCGCACATGTAATATCCGGTTCCATCACATTTAAAGATGCGATAAAGCTTGTCAGAAAGCGTGGAAAATATATGCAGGAAGCTGTACCGCTGGGTAAAGGAACAATGGCAGCTATTCTTGGACTTTCCCGTGAAGATGTATTGGAAGTGTGCCAAAAAGCTTCTGAAAAAGGAATTGTTGAGCCGGCAAACTTTAACTGCCCGGGCCAGATAGTTGTCGCGGGTGAAGTTGCTGCCGTTAATGAAGCAGTTAATATTGCCGCCGAAAAAGGGGCAAAAAGAGCTATGTTGCTGAATGTAAGCGCTCCTTTCCATTGCAGTTTATTAAAACCCGCTGGAGAAAAGCTTTTAAAAGAGCTTGAAAATGTAGGAATCAAAGCTATGAATATACCTGTTGTTACAAACGTAACTGGCGAAATAATTGAATCCCATGACGAAATAAAGGATCTTTTGGTGAGGCAAGTAAGTACATCTGTTCGCTGGGAGGATTGTGTCAGAACCCTTATCAATAACGGTGTGGATACATTTATTGAAATAGGGCCGGGTAAGGTTTTAAGTGGTTTTATTAAAAAAATCAATAAAGAGATGCGAATTTTTAATGTAGAGGATAAAGCCACTTTAGACAATGTCGTTGCCGCTTTGAAAGAGTAAATGAAGGTAACGGACAAGATAGAAAAATAGAAATTCAAATGAAAGGTATGATCCAGAAAATGAATTTTCAAGGAAAGACCGTAATTGTAACCGGATCAACACGCGGTATAGGCAATACAATTGCTGAACAATTCGCTTCGCAGGGTGCCAATGTAATGCTTTCAGGAACAAGCGACAGTGTAAATACCGTGGTTGAAAATCTCAAGAATAAGGGCTTTTCAGTTGCCGGATTTGCCGGTGATTTAAGTACTCCCGGTGCTGCTCAGAGTCTTATCGAGAAAACTATTGAAGTCTTTGGAAGTCTGGACGTCTTAGTAAATAATGCAGGAATCACATGTGATAAGCTATTAATACGTATGGAGGAAGAACACTGGGACAAAGTAATGGAGATAAATCTAAAAAGTGCATTCCTCTGTACAAAAGCAGCCGCCCGTATAATGATGAAAAAACGTAGTGGCAGCATTATTAACATTTCTTCTGTTGTAGGTCTTATGGGAAATGTAGGACAGGCAAATTATGCGGCTTCGAAGGCAGGACTAATCGGGTTTACTAAATCTGTAGCCAGAGAATTTGCAGCACGTGGCATTACCTGCAATGCTATTGCACCTGGTTTTATAGAAACCGAAATGACGAACTCACTTTCTGCGGAATTAAAGGATAATTACCTAAAAAACATACCTCTCGGTAGATATGGGACATCTTCCGAAGTTGCTGAATTGGTATTATTCCTTGCTTCTGACAGTGCTCGATATATTACGGGACAGGTAATAAATATTGACGGTGGGTTATATATGTAATATTATTCTTATTGAATGCAATAATATTGATAAATTAATAGTTACAGTTCCTGTCTGGAAGGGGGTGAGCGGTATGGTGTTTGAAAAAGTAAAGGATATCATCGTAGAGCAATTAGGTGTTGAAGAAGAAGAGATTAAAATGGAAGCTTCTTTTATCGATGACCTTGGAGCTGATTCTCTTGATATTGTAGAGCTTATCATGGCTCTTGAAGAAGAATTTGAATTGGAAATACCAGACAAGGAAGCAGAAAAAATTGCGACTGTTGGTGATGCCGTTGAGTACATTAAGGCACATCAATAAAATTATTAAATATAAGAAGTCCCAACATTTCATTTGTTGGGGCTTTTTATATTATAGGACTCAATAAAATAGATTTTAAATAAAGCTTGTACTTATCAGGAGGCCAAAAAAATGAAAAAAAGAGTAGTAGTAACTGGTTTTGGCGTTATGCATTCCCTTGGAACCGATATAAAGACGTTTTGGAATGAAATAAAAGCAGGGAAAAGCGGTATTAAGACCATAACCAAATTTGATACAACTGATTTTTCAACTAAGGTAGGTGCCCAAATAGACAATTTTGATGCAACACTTTATATTGATAAAAAAGAAGTTAAACGTATGGATCTCTTTACCCAATATGCGATAGCAGCATCTCAGGAGGCTATTGCCATGTCCGGATTGGATATTTCCAAGATGGACCCATATCGCGCAGGGGTTTTAATAGGTTCAGGAGTAGGTGGAATGGAGACTTTGGAAAACAATTGCAGAACATTGTTTGAAAAAGGTCCCAAAAAAGTAAGCCCGTTTTTTGTACCCATGATGATTGCAAACATGGCTTCCGGTCAGGTAGCCATAAAACATGGTATGAAGGGTTACAATGCTTGTGTCGTTACAGCCTGCGCTACTGCAAACCATTCAATCGGCGAGGCTATGCGAATAATTCAAAATGGTTATGCCGATGTGATGGTTACAGGAGGTTCTGAAGCAGCTATTACCCCGTTGGGATATGCAGGATTTTGCTCTATGAGAGCCATGACAGAGAATGAAGACCCTAACACGGCTTGCAGACCATTTGATAAAAACCGCGATGGATTTGTTATGGGAGAAGGTGCGGGTATTCTTGTTCTCGAGGATTATGAGCATGCTATGAACAGAGGGGCCGAGATTCTGGCCGAAATCGTGGGCTTTGGTGCCACAAGTGATGCTTATCATATTACTGCTCCGGATCCTGAGGCTGAAGCCGGTGTAAGATGCTTGCAGATGGCAATAGAAGATGCGGGTATTACCCCTGACATGATAGGCTATATGAATGCTCACGGAACAAGTACGCCGCTAAACGATCCTTTAGAAACTAAAAGCATAAAGAAGGTATTTGGAGAAAACAGCAAGAATATTCCTGTTAGCTCTACAAAATCTATGACGGGACATCTTTTAGGCGCAGCAGGTGGGATTGAGGCAATTATTAGTATAATGGCAATTAGGGATGGTTTCTTGCCTCCTAC
>JAAYNX010000082.1 GCA_012520615.1 Clostridiaceae bacterium
GGGTATCCATCTTACTTCCTTGATGGCATCTAATGCCTGTTTTCTGAATTTATCAATGGAGATGAACCACTGTTCGGTTGCTCTGTAGATAATTGGCTCTTTACAGACACTTAAAGAAACAAATCTGCTCTATGCCGAGGAGAAAATATCTCACTCATATCCCCACTGCTGGCGTTGTAAAGAGCCAATTATCTACAGAGCAACCGAACAGTGGTTCATCTCCATTGATAAATTCAGAAAACAGGCATTAGATGCCATCAAGGAAGTAAGATGGATACCCGGATGGGGTGAAGAGCGGATTTCTAAAATGGTTGAGGATCGCGGCGATTGGTGTATTTCCCGCCAGCGTATTTGGGGTCTGCCTATACCTATTTTCTACTGTAAGGATTGCGGCAAGGAAATCATTAATGATGAAACAATTAACGCTATAAAAACCCTTTTTGCAAAAGAAGGATCAAATGCTTGGTTTAAATACGAGCCAAAAGAAATCCTGCCTGCAGGGTATAAATGTGAATGCGGCGGTACCGAATTCAAAAAAGAAACCGATATTATGGACGTATGGTTTGATTCAGGTTCCAGTCATATTGCGGTGGCTGAAGCAAATCCTGATTTAGGATGGCCAGTGGATATGTACTTGGAAGGTAGCGATCAGCACAGAGGATGGTTCCAATCATCTCTTTTAACAGCAACTGCAGTAAAAGGGAAAGCCCCATATCGTCAAGTTCTTACCCACGGGTATGTTGTTGACGGCCAAGGCAGAAAGATGAGTAAATCTCTGGGCAATGGTATTGACCCAATGGATATCTGCAAACAGTATGGTGCTGATATTCTTAGACTATGGGTTTCTTCCAGTGATTACAAAGTGGATATCCGTATTTCAAACGATATCCTAAAGCAGCTTACCGAGAGCTATAGAAAGATTCGTAACACAGCAAGGTTTATTCTGGGTAATATTTGTGACTTTGATCCGAATAAAGACAACGTTGCATACAGCGAAATGGAAGAGCTGGATAAATGGGCTTTGCTAAAGCTTAATCAACTGGTAGAAAAGATTGAAAAGGCTTACTCGGAATATGAATTCCATACCATGCTTCATGCAATCCACAATTTCTGTGTTGTTGATATGAGCAGCTTTTATCTGGATGTGACCAAGGATAGAATGTATGCTTCCAAACCGGAAGATAAATCTCGCCGCGCCGGGCAAACAGCAATGTTTATTATTTTGGATACTCTTACTAGACTTTTGGCGCCTGTTCTGGCCTTTACAGCGGATGAAATCTGGCAGTATCTGCCTCATACAGACAAGGATAATGCTGAGAGCATTATGCTGAACGATTGGCCTGAAGCTAAAGCCGAGTACGAGAATGATGCTCTTGACCAAAAATGGAGCAAGATTCTTGAGGTTCGTGACAGTGTTCTAAAAGCACTTGAAGAAGCGAGAAACAAAAAGCTTATCGGTCAGTCTCTCCAAGCGAAGGTTGTCTTAAAGGCAAGCGGAGATACTCTTAAACTACTGAATGAGAATTTGGACATCCTTCCTACCGTATTTATTACCTCCCAAGCGGAAGTAGTCGAAAGCACTAATTCTGAGCTGGAAATTGAAGTATTGGAAGCCGATGGTGATAAGTGTGAGCGCTGCTGGATTTATTCTACAACAGTGGGCCACAATCACGACCTTCCGACTTTGTGTGACCGTTGCAGCTCGGTATTGTAATCAGCCAGAAAATAATTTAATAGAGCGAATCAAAGCCTTCAAAAGCTCAATACACTTTTGAAGGCTTTATATATTTGCGTTTAAATATATGTATCAACTTTCTTGCCGAAATGGCCGTCGAAGAATTTGTTCATCTTATCCATAAAATAATCCGGCTTTTGGCCTTCACCTTTTGTAACAGTAGTAGTTTTGCCGCCCGAAGAATAAGCTTTACCGCATTCGGGGCAGGTGTCAATGTAGATTTTCACCGATTGGGAAATTACTCTTCTTCCCTCTCTTGAAGCTTTAGCCTGTTCTCTGGTCACATGCTCCTGCTCATGGGATGAGACTGCTGAAAAGGAGGCTCCGGGTGAAACACTGGTAGGAGATTTAAAGGAGACACCAGGGTCATTTGAGCCATCAACATACTTTCTGCTCTTACAGGTCTGGCATTCGGTTATTTTATTAGATTTTTGGAGATTACCCAGTTCTGACGCTTTGTTGTTTTCAGCAGGAGAATTAACAGGTTCTCGAAGAGAGCCTGTATTGGCGTTTATGTTCATATACATTGAATATTTACTTATGTTTCCGCTCTGCAATGGCGATGTCTGAAAAGACATAGCATTCTTCTCCTTTAAAGTATAAATATATTTACCCTTTAAAGCGAGTTAAGTAACATTCCGATTCTATATTTATTTTTTCATCGGTAACTTAAAATTATAAATCTTGCTGTAATCGGAGTGGGCAGCAACTTTGATATCTCCTGTAGATTTGTCGTATACAACCGACCAAGTGGTATTTGGCTGAGCCACCTTTCTCAACAAATTCATCGAATCATTTGGGGATACCTTTCCGTTTTTTTCATTTAGTCCCTCAAAGATTCTTTTGTACCTTGCACAGCCCTTCTTTGCCACTTCCTCATCTTCAAAAGCTGGAACCCTGAAATTGGTCACTACCTGCCATGAGTTTTTATTCTCCGTGATTTCCATCTTGGATCCCAGAAATCCAACTATAACAGATTTGCCTGTAGCATCAGAAATCATATAATTTAGTGACTGTCCTCCACTAAAATGCAGATTGAACTTTTTGAGCAATTCAACAGCTTCATCCACGGTTTTTGCATAATCCAGCATCATCCTTAATGCAGTACTTGAGCCGATAGTTACTTTAGTCGAATCATAATCTATAAAAGACTCTACAGAATTAGTAGCAATAGCAAGCCCACATTCATTCATTCCATCCATAGGCAGGTAAGCCGCTGCAAGTAAATGATTTTTATAATTTTGAGAATCAGTGCCCTTGTAGCCTATAAATACACCATCCACCATAGACACTGATGCATATCCGTCGCTGGGCTTGGAATAAAGTAGTACTATGGTATCTTCCTTCTTATAATCCAGGTTTCTGCCAAATATATAGCCTCCTGACTCATTTAAGGCTGAAAAAGTTGAACAAAAAAATGAGAATGGACGGTTTATCATATCAAGCATTTTATCATATGGGTTCAATCCGTTATTTTCCATGAACTTAAACAACTCTTCGTCATCGCTTGAACCTATTTTCAAATAATCTTCAAGCTTATAATCCGTATTATTACTAACCAAAAGTATTGAACCGTTTGCCACTAGTTCTGATATTATCTGTCCCTCTTCAGGCAAAGCCAGTATTATCGGATCTTCTTCTATTACATTTGCTGTAGTACTGCTACAGCTTGTAAAAAAGCATAGGGCTGATATTATCAAAGCTGAGAGTAGGATAAACTTCTGTAGTTTCATAATATGTCTCCTTTATTTAGCTTATTGAGCCAAGTTTTCTTCAGTGCCTTTGAAACCATTAAATCACTGAACGCGTCTGTCGCCTTTAAACATCCTTAAGAATTGGCTTACATGCAGCATACAATTGATCTTAACACCATTATAGCTTTAGTATCTTTATATTCGCCATTGAAGAAGGAGACACCCGTTCAAGTTCTTACAATATGGCCAACAGCTACCATATTTGTATTCCTACATAAAAGACTTTTTTTATATTAATATTTTAACGCTGTTAAATACTTCGTGTCAAACGTAGCTGTAGATTATGTTATTTAAAGTCAAACATTTCGCCGGTAACGTTATTCTGATGATACATTAGAAGTACCAGGTCGGCGTCCGAGTTTTCAATTACAGTAAAAAGGCTTATATCCTTTAATGCTCTTATATCAACAATCTCACTGGTATTAAACATATAAGAAAACATATCGGTCATTGGGTTTTGCATGGAGTCCTTGATAATCAGCACATTTGTGTCCAGTAAGGAATTATCATTAACCATTTTGTAATAACCAATGTTTTTAGTGTAAACGCTGTCATAGGTTTGACCTTCGGGTAAGGCTTCGCCTTGAATTGAAGCTTTGTCAAAATAAATTGACGTTTTATAGTAATTAATTGACATGATGGTATAATATAATCTGATGGCTTAAAGTTAATTGCGAGGTGTTAAAAGAATGGAATGTGGTGAATTGCTGAAAAAGCTTAGCGATATCAGGGCGGTTACCGGCAGAGAAAATATGGCAACTGAGAAAATCGCAGAACTTTTTCGTGAATATTGTGATGATGTTTACGTTGATGCTTTTTATAATGTTATAGGAATTAAAAAAGGACAAGCAGAAAAACCGTGTAATGTGCTTGTAACGGCTCATTACGATGAGATAGGTCTTATTGTTACAGGTATTGAGGACAGTGGATTTTTACGTTTTTCAGCAGCGGGCGGTGTTGATGCAAAGGCCATAGGAGCAATGGAAGTTACCGTCCATGGTAAGGAAGACCTGTTTGGAGTTATCGGAGTTAAACCTCCTCATCTTATTTCTCCTGAGGATAAAGACAAGGGAATTAAAATGGAGGATATGAGAATTGACATAGGCTTTGGTGGAGAAAAGGCCAAAGAACTGGTGAGCATAGGGGATATGGTTTCTTTTAATAGTCCAGCTCGTGAGCTTATGAATAATCGAGTTGCCGGAAAAAGCATGGATAACAGAAGCGGCGTGGCGGCTCTTATTGAAATACTTAAAGAGCTTCAAAGACTTAAGCACGATGATAATGTGTATGTTGTTGCTACCGTACAGGAAGAACTTGGTCTTATCGGAGCTATTTGTGCCACGTATAATATAAAAGCTGATTTGGGCATTGTAATAGATGTTTGCCATGGTGATATGCCCGATGCTCCAAGTGATGAAGCTTTTCCTTTGGGCAAAGGGGTGGCGGTTGCCATAGGCCCCATAATAAGCCGAAAACATACTAAAGAGTGCATGAAGCTTGCAAAGGAAGAAAATATTCCCTACCAGATTGATCCCGAAGCCGGTGACACAGGAACCGAAGCGGCTGTACATGCTGTTGCCCGTGAAGGAATACCGGTGATTCTTCTTTCGATACCGTCAAAATATATGCATACAACAGTAGAAATGGTTTCAGTAAATGACGTTGTTTCTACCGGTAAACTTGCAGCACGTTATATCGCAGGGAGGGCTAAGGAATGAAGGAAGCATTAAGTAATCTAAAGAAACTAACTGCCTTGGATGGTGTATCGGGGGAAGAGAAGCCGGTCAGGGACTATATAGTATCCAAAATTAAGGATTATGTTGATGATTATTATGTTGATAATTTAGGAAATCTAATTACCTACAAGAGAGGCGCCGGAAATGGTCCTAAAGTGATGTTAGATGCCCATATGGACGAAATTGGTCTTATGGTAACCCAAATAAATTCAGACGGTTTACTAAAGTTTCGAACCATAGGCGGCATCGAAGCCAGAGTTTTGGTTGGAAAGCGTGTGAGAATCGGTGAAAATGGAGTTCCTGGAGTTATCGGGTTAAAACCACTCCATCTGCAAAGCCCGAAAGAAAGAGGGGGTACAGTCGATAAAAAACAGCTTACAATTGATATCGGTGCAAAGGATAGGGAACAAGCTGAGTCAAAGATTGAGATTGGTGATTTAGCCGCTTTTGAATATGATCCGGTAGAATTCGGAGATAATAAGCTAATGGCTAAGGCTCTGGATGACAGAGTAGGATGTGCTGTCTTAATAGAGCTATTAAAACACAATTATGAGAGTGATATATACGGTTGTTTTACGGTTCAGGAAGAAATCGGCTTAAAGGGTGCTAAGACTGCTACATTTCAGGTAAAGCCCGATTTAGCGCTTATATTAGAAGGCACTACCTGCTATGACGTGCCTGATACCAAGGAATACGGAATGAGTACTATTTGCGGCGGCGGGCCTGCGCTTACCATTATGGACAGGTCGGTAATTACAGACAAGGAATTGGTTAAACATATAACTGATACCGCAAAAGTACATGGCATACCGTATCAGTTTAAAAGAACCATATCTGGGGGTACCAATGCCGGGAGAATCCAAGCAGGCGGTACCGGAGTAAAGGTTGCTATAATTGCGCTTCCTTGCAGATATATACACTCTCCTGTATCGGTTATGGATATAGATGATTTTGAAAATATGATTAAACTATCAAAGAAAGTTTTAGAGACACTTCCGGTGTCAATTACTCTTTATCGTGAACAAGGAGGAAAAGTAAATGTTTGAAATTATAAATAAGCTTACCCGTACATTTGGCCCATCGGGAAATGAGGGAAATGTGGCGGTTTTAATAAGTGAGATGCTAAAAGGAAAGGTTGATGAAATTAAAACCGATGCTTTGGGGAATCTTATCTGCATTAAAAAAGGAAGCGGAAAGAAAATAATGCTTGCCGCTCATATGGATGAAATTGGTGTTATTGTCTCATATATCGATGATAAAGGATTTTTAAGATTTGGTGGTGTTGGAGGAATAAACCCATTTGTTATTCTTGGACAGAGAGTAGTCTTTGAAAATGGGACTGTCGGTGTTATTTGGTATGAGGAAAATATTGACAACATTAAAAACATTAAGTTGGAAAAGATGTATATTGATATAGGTGCAAAATCGGTCAAAGAAGCCGAAGAACTTGTAAATGTAGGAGATATGGCTGTATTTGAGGCAGGAACCGTCTTGCAAAACGGAAGGATAATATCCAAAGCTATGGATAACAGAATTGGATGCGCTATTCTTATTAAGATGGCTTTAAATGAACCAAAAACAGATAATGAGATTTATTATGTCTTTACCGTACAGGAAGAGGTCGGATTAAGAGGAGCCAGAACTGCCGCTTTCGGCATTGTACCGGATATGGCATTAGCCGTGGATGTTACTACAACAGGTGATACACCCGAATGTAAGCCTATGTCTGTGAGCATAGGAAATGGGCCTACAATAAAGATTAAGGACAGGAGTGTAATAGCACACCCCGAGATTAAAGACCGCTTAATCAAATGCGCTAAAGAGGAAAACATCCCTCACCAGTTTGAAATCCTTATGCAAGGTGGTACCGATGCGGGGAGCATACATACCACTGCAGGCGGAATCCCTTCGGGAGGAGTATCGATTCCAACCAGAAATATTCATAACACAGCCGAAATTGTGGATATGAAAGATGTGGAGAACGCCGTAAAGCTTCTCGAAGCCTTTGTTCATTAATTTCATGAAAAAAGTAAAATCTAGGGAGCTGTCTCAAAAACTAGAATTCATTATCGTTGTGCGGATAGTTTTGAGACAGCTTCCTAACCTCTGACTTGCTTTACTTATTTCTGAAGATTATTTTATCATCTTAACGATAAAGAATAACAATCTCATTGCCATCAGCATCATAAACGTCCAAACCGTCGCTTCTTATTAGATCAGGATTTTTTTCATAATCATTATCGATATCAACGTAATGAAGGAGTATTATATCTCCATCATTTAGTCCATCTATAATTTCCTTCGCACGATTATTTGATTCTGTAAACGTTGCTTTAACAATATCCCCGCTTTTAAACTTATCAGTTTTAGTTTCAACGATTTCAACGGAGAGCGACTTATCATCAATTATCGCTACAATTTTTGTCTTCATTGATTTTGGTGAAAAATTAGCATCCATATTACCTTCTTTTTGCTTTTGACATCCCATTTTCATCAAGATTATATAATGGAATAAGATCTTTTACCAATAGTTTTTTTCCAGGAACAATGAATTCTGCCCAATTCAGAGCGATTTCTTCAATAACTTTTTCGGTTACTTTTACCTGCAAAGGATTTTTCTTACTAGCTGCATAGGCAGGTACTAAAATTAAACTGAATAACAAGGAAATAGTAGCTATAATGGCGATAATTTTCTTCATATGCATTTATCATTTCAAAAATAATTTTATTGAAACAAATTATATATTATACAAAAAAAGATGTCAACACCAGATTTGGTATAAAATTATATATCGGATTCGTTATTATTCGAGATTTTTCTTTTTGCTAATTTAAACAATGTCCTTTTGTTGCCAAGTAATAAAAAATTGAAAAGAATCAAATAATAAAGAGTCGAAAGGAGGATTTCGACACATGAGTATATTTGATAATATGATGATGAACAATGCTAAAAGTGAAAAACAAAATGCTATAAAGAAAAGCAGCAAAAGCGGCAGTAATTCATTTAAGGAAGAGTATTCCGACGAACTGACAAATGCGGTTTCCAAGTATGGTATCCAATCTTATTCCAAATCAGGAGTTACTTTTGAAAAACTCTCTGAAACACAGGGAGAAATAACCTATTCAGGATTGCTCGCAAAAAGTGGTGCGCAGGAAGTACAGGGCGTGTACGGCTTTGGGAGCAATCAAAATTGGGAGTCAGTATCTAGCCTACAATTGATGAAAGAAGGCGAAGAAGTATATAAGGCGGTAATCCCTATAGAACAGGGAAAAAATATAAATATTGCTTTTAAGGATCCGGCTGAGAACTGGGACAATAATTCAGGTATGAATTACACTTTTGTAAATTAAAATATTTTAATTTGATTTAAAGGGGGCACATGCCCCCTCTTTTAGAGCCGGCTCCCATTGTTTACCCAATCACGTGCTTCCTCCACAGCTTCATCTGAAGCGTAGGGTATTTGCCCCTCAGTTAAGGTTTCTTTAATCTCGGTAGCCGCATTGGTGGCATAGGCATTGTTCCCACTTGAAACAAAAGCCTTTTTGTTTTTATCATCCATACAAAATCCCCTCCCGGCATATTTTTTTATATTATTAATCAGTTTATTCATTACAGCTTGTTGATGCTTACATGGAAGAAGGTGGTATAATATAATCAAACGATAAATATAACTGTGATAACGAAAGAGAGGAGTTGGAGCCTTGGAAAAGATTAAAGTATGGTTGGCCGCATCAGAAGTAGAACCATTTATCAAAACAGGTGGGCTTGCGGATGTAGCAGGTTCTCTTCCCAAAGCACTAAAAAATTTGGATGTTGACATCAGGGTTGTCCTGCCAAAATATGGTCAAATAGATTCGAAATATGTTTCTAAGATGGAGTTTATCGGAAGTTGTCAGGTTGAGCTTTCATGGAGAAAACAATATTGTGGCGTTTTCAAGCTAGAATATGATGGCGTGACATATTACTTTATAGACAATGAATATTACTTTTTCAGAAACGGTATCTACGGATTATATGACGATGGTGAGCGGTACAGCTTTTTTTGCAAAGCAATTTTGGAAGTCTTGCCCCTTATAGAATTCAAACCTGATATCATTCATCTTAATGACTGGCAGACAGGTATGGTCAGTCTTCTGCTTGATTCGCATTACAGAGATATAGAGGGTGGCTTCTACCGAAATATTCACACGCTGTTTACTATTCATAACCTTAAGTATCAAGGAGTTTTCCCAAAGAATGTATTAAGCGATTTGCTAGGCTTGGATTGGAAGTATTTCAATGTAGACGGTGTGGAATACTATGACAATATAAACTTTTTAAAGGCTGGTCTTTCATACTCATCAATAATCAGTACAGTCAGCCATACATATGCTGATGAAATAAAATACGACTTTTTCGGCGAGAATCTTCAGGAACTTATAAAACGTCGCTCAAATGATTTGTACGGCATAATAAATGGAATAGACTATACAAAGAACAACCCAAAGACAGATAAACGTCTTTATGCGAACTATGATCAGAATGATTTAAGCGGTAAGTATGAGAATAAGCGGAAGATTCAGCAGGAGCTAGGGCTAGAAGTAAAGAATGATGTGCCGCTGGTAGCGTTTATATCACGTCTTGTTGACCAAAAAGGCTTAGATTTAGTTGAAAAAATGTTATGGGAGCTTGTGGATTTAGGTATTCAGTTTGTCATATTAGGTACAGGGGACAAAAAATATGAAGATTTTCTTTTATATGCCCAAAGCCAGCACTCTGGAAAGGTTTCAGCGAATATTAAATATGACGGCAAACTGGCTCAATGCATATACGCCGGAAGCGATATGTTTTTGATGCCCTCCTTATACGAACCCTGTGGGCTTTCCCAAATCTTTTCAATGCGCTACGGAACTGTTCCAATAGTTAGGGAAACCGGGGGATTAAAGGACACAGTAAAACCGTATAATGTGTTTACAAAAGAAGGTACCGGGTTTACCTTTGCCAACTATAACGCACATGAAATGAAAGATGCAGTGGCACGTGCAATAGAAATATACCGGAACAAAGAAGAATGGGAAAACCTGATAAAAACTTGTATGAATCAGGACTTTTCTTGGCAGAACTCTGCTAAAGAATATAAAAACCTATATGAAGAAATGTTGAAGAGATTTAACGGCTAGCTAGTGTCACCCCGATTGCATTTAGCATAATATGAAGAAGGCTGAATCAGGAGGGGTGTTACTATGGGTGATTGTTGTAAACAAGATTTTTGCTGTGGCGGAGGAGGCATATTCGGGGGAGACAATATATGGTGGATTATTATCATAATTGTTCTGATTATTTGCTTCTGTCCGGGTATTTTTGACGGAAGAGGCGGGTGCTCAAGAGGCTGCGACCATGGCATCTGCTGATATGGCCGTCAAAATTACCGATAAAATTATGGAGGCTTAATTATAAGCTTCCTTATTTTTTTTATTCGGGTATTTTTTCTATCACTCCGTAAAACAATTTTTTTGTCAAAGAACTGTGTTAATGTTGGAGTTGGTATGATTTAGTGGTAGAATACATATAAAAGAAGAAAAAGCATTTAATTTTTTCTAAGAGGGAAAGTATGAGTAATTATAAAAAGAGTGTCTATGTTTTTGGCCATAAAAACCCGGATACGGATTCAACTTGCGCGGCTATAGCATACGCCTACTTCAAAAACCAAGTTGATTCTAGCCGGAAATTTATTCCTGCCGTAGTAGGAGATATTAATGCCGAAGCCGCCTATACCTTGGATTATTTTGGAGTAGAAAGGCCAATAAAGCTTCAAAACCTTAAACCAAAAGTAACCGATATGTGTCTTGAAAAAATAACACCGGTATATCAAATGGATTCAATTCAGGAGGTTGCAAAAAAAATAGTCACAACCGCTGGTAAGACCTTGCCGGTAGCTGACGAAAATGACCGATTGATGGGTGTTATATCAATAACTGATCTCGTCCCCGCTTTAATATCATCACGCCAAAAGGATTATCAGTACGAAATTGAAATACCTATTGACAACCTGCTTAATGTATTGCAGCTAACCATCGTACAAGGCCAGTTAGAAGAGGAAACATTTAAAGGTAATATTTGTGTTTTCAGTGATTTAACATATTACCAGCGAGCCCCAAAAAACGGCCTTATTATATGCAATCAGAACGAATATGGAGCTGGTTTTATTTTTTCGCTCGAGCCTACTTATATTATCGTAGCCGATATGGACGACAACTCCCCACTTAAACCTATGCCTGAATTTAAAGGGGTCATTTTCTCTTCCAGAAAAAATATCTATGAACTGGTTCAAGCTATAAATTTGGCTCTCCCGATATCAGATCTGATTAAAAAAGAAAATCTGGAGTATTTCGCACTATCTGAGGACTTGGATGATGTAAAGAAAAACATGTTCTCATCAAGATATAGAAGATTCCCTGTTGTTGATGAGAATGGACACATTCAAGGAATGATTTCAAGAAGTAATTTAATGGATGTGAACCCTAAGGAAGTTATCCTAGTTGACCATAATGAAAGGGGACAGTCCATAGACGGAATTGAAACCAATAGAATTCTGGAAGTCATTGACCATCATAGAATAGCGGATTTCCAAACTATGGGACCACTTTTTTATCGTTCCGAACCTGTTGGAAGTACAAATACAATAATATGTAAAATATTTATCGAAAATAGTGTTGAGATACCAAAGCATATTGCTGGCCTGATGTTAAGCGGTATACTGTCTGATACACTAATATTTAAGTCCCCAACCTGTACTCCGGCTGACAAAGATTTGGCTGAGTATTTGGCTAAAATCGCCGAAGTTGATATACAGGAATATGGTCTTAATATGCTTTCAAAGGGCGAAAATTTAGCTGACACTCCACCGGAAATAATAATAAAAAGGGATTTGAAGAAATTTACAATGGGTAATTATAAGGTTTCTGTATCCCAAGTTAATGTTGGTGATTTAAAGGCGTTTTACGATATATTTGATAAGGTGCAAGAAGAACTTGAATTATTCTGTACTAAGAATAATCTTGATTTATCTGTACTCATGCTTACAAGCCTTGTTATGGAAGGAACCGAAATTATTGTGGCAGGCGAAGCAAGATGGCTTGCCGAAGCCGCATTCGGCCTTGAAAAAGGAGAAAATAGCATATTCAAAAAAGATGTGCTGTCACGTAAAAAACAGGTTGTACCAAAGCTTATGGAAGCAGCCTTTTTGTAGAAGTATAATATATATCTGCTTAATGGACAAAGTTGCAATGCCATTGTATAATCTTATGATTGAAAGTATAATGAATAAGCATTATGCAACAAAATTTATCTATGGAAGGAATGATAAATGTGAGCCTATTAGAGCTAGAGCAAAAAGGTCTTGAGCTTAAGGGATTAGAAAAAAGTATCAGAGAATTGGGGGATTCACTTTGACCTCCTCGGAATGCAAAACGAACTGGAGGAACTAGAGCATAGAGCATCAGAACCTCAATTCTGGGACGATACTGAAAATTCTCAAAGAGTATTACAACGTACTAAAACTCTTCAAAATAAAATAGAAAATTATCGAACACTGCTTAAAGATTGCGAAGACACCTTGACTCTTGTTGAACTCGGTCTGGATGAAAAAGATGATACAGTTCTTGAAGAAGTAATCAGCGGCTTTGAGAGCATTGAATCAAGATATGAAAGACTTAGACTTGAAACGTTAATGAGAGGGGAATATGATAATAATAATGCCATAATTACCCTTCATGCAGGAGCCGGAGGAACAGAAGCAATGGACTGGGTTCAGATGCTCTTCAGGATGTATACTCGTTGGGCAGAAAAAAATGACTTTGCTGTGCGAGTGTTAGACATGCTGGAAGGTGATGAAGCCGGGATTAAGAGTGTTACAATTAGCATTTCCGGCGATTATGCATATGGCTATCTAAGGTCCGAAAAAGGTGTTCACCGCTTAGTAAGAATATCCCCGTTTGACTCATCGGGTAGGAGACATACCTCTTTTGCGTCAATGGATGTTATGCCTGAATTGGATGATTCCGTTGAAGTAGATATTAACCCCGATGACCTTAAGATGGACGTTTATCGCGCATCCGGTGCCGGAGGGCAGCATGTAAACAAGACTTCATCGGCCGTGCGCATTACCCATATTCCAACAGGAATTATTGTGGCCTGTCAAAACGAAAGGTCACAGCTTCAAAACCGGGAAATGGCAATGAAAATGCTTAAGGCAAAACTCTTAGAGAAGAAAGAGAGAGAACAAGCCGAAAAACTGAGTCAAATCCAAGGCGAGCAAATGGATATTGCTTGGGGAAGCCAAATAAGATCTTATGTATTCTGCCCATATACAATGGTGAAGGATCACCGCACGAATTATGAGGATGGCAATGTACAAAAAGTTATGGATGGCGAAATTGACGCATTTATACAAGCATATTTGAGTATGTAATAAAAAAAGATACAGCTCACGATGAACATAAATCATTGTGAGCTGTGTTTTACTTTCTGTTATTTTTGGGTCTTATATACCCATGAGACTTCTGGGCTTTATATTTAATATACTTTTTTCTTGTTAAGTTATATAGCTTATATGCACCGACAATCAATTCTAAAACAATCAAGCCGATTATAACATATATCAGTTCAAGGTTTTCTAGAAGCCTTTCCTTTAGCACCTGGCTTTTAGTTTTCTGAGGTAGAATTTCCCGATCAGGATAAAGCTCAACATTTATTGACGTATCGTCTTCAAGAATAAATGTCAGCATGCCCACCACAGTGTTTTTTGTGATAGGTAATTTAAGCTTTGATTGGTCTACATTTATTGCAATATCTTTTATATAATCCTGACCCTTTGGGTATACATATTGAACATCGGATGTAACAATCAGATTCAAAGATTGCCCTTCAACAGTTATTGCCTGCTGGCTGCTTCCTGCCGAAACAAGGGTACCGTAGAGAAAGTTGTCAAAGCCATAATTCAAGATATTAATAGAATCGTTATACATGCTTTTGGTGGGTACATCTAATAAAACACATACCAAACGTAAATTGTTCTTGGTAGCAGTCGTTACAATGCTTTGAAAATCGGAATCATATCCTGCTGTAACGCCACCGTCAGTACCCGGGTAACTCCAGAACATATTATTAGTATTAGTAAGAACCATGGTTTTGTGCTCATCATACCAAGGCATCGCCTGGGTCCCGAATAATCGGTTAAAGCTACTATTTGAAAGAGCATATTTCATGAGAATTAATATATCATTGGCGGTGGTGTACTGCTTCTCATCATATGCGCCTACGGTGTTGGTGAATTTGGTATTTGATAAGCCAAGGTTAACGGCATACTCGTTCATTAAATCAACAAAGCCTGACTCACTTCCACCAACATACTCAGCAAGAGTTATAGCAGCATCTGGTGAGCCTGTGAGCAAAAGCGCACTAAGAAGATTCTTTGTAGCATATTTTTCTCCCACTGTCAGCTTTAGAGTTGCTCCCTCCGTAGTAGCAGCTTCTTTACTGGCTATTATCATTGCCTCGGTATCGACTTTTTCAAGAATAATAAGTGCTGTCATAATGCGATTTGCCAAAGGCGAAAGAGATTTTTCATCTGAAGTTTTTGAAAAAAGAATCTGGCCTCTACGGGCATCAAAAAGTATCGCTGAAACAGCATCAGTCTTTGGCTTATTAGCTTCCTCAATAGCAAAGGCCGTGCATTCAAGCGATACTTGTAACCAAGCGGTTAGTACCGTAATAATTAATAGTACAATGATATACTGTAGCCTATTTTTCATTGTTAAAACTTCCCTGATGCATTATTCCAAGAGCCCGGTTATTTTGAAGGGCGATACATCTAAAATTATAACATACCGCTTTACCGTGTCAAATAAGGCAAGTTTTTAATAGCGGCTCAACATAACTATTTTAGTACATTTCCCGAAGTTGCACTAAAAATAAATTACGAATTAGCCCATTTGATTAGAGGTAAATCAAATTTATTCATCAGGTTAGGATGTTGTGGAAGTACTCTAAATGAATACCCGTATTCACCACCATCAAGAAGGCATATTGTGGCTTCATAAGAGTAGGTTGAGGCATCAGTCTGCCGTACTACTTTCATTTCTACCGCTTGACCGTCAATAATGCTATCTTGTGCCAGATGTCCGTAATAAACCTCTACCCGTACGTCTTCGGGTTTAAGAGAAGAAAGCTGCACAGTTACGTTTAAATTAAGTTCCTGTCCCGAGAGCATACTGTGGTCAACAAGTCCGTGAATGTCTTGATTTGCCATTATACTTACCTGATGCCATCCACGCTCAACGTGTTGCTTCCAGTCGGAAAGAGTATGGATATATTCATACTGGGATTCACGAATTTTAGCAATTCTTATCATAGCAGGAACATACATTTTTTCAGTGTAATCCTTAACCATACGATGGGTGCTGTATACCGGTGCAAGGGATTTAATTGATTCCTTCATCCGATTAACCCAACCTACGGGAATACCGTTTTCGCGGTTAAAGAAAAGCGGCACGATTTCACGTTCAAGAGCCTCGTAAAGGGATTTGCTATCGGAGTCATCCTGGTGCTGCTCATTATCAAATGGTGTATCATCGCCGATTATCCAGCCGTTCATGCCGTTATAACCTTCACACCACCAACCATCCAAGATGCTGAAGTTTAGCACACCGTTAATGCATGCCTTTTGTCCGCTGGTTCCGCTTGCCTCTAACGGGCGACGAGGATTATTCATCCAAATGTCAACACCCTGAACAAGATGGCGTGCAACTGTCATGTTATAGTTTTCAACCAAGAATATTTTGCCTTTAAATCCTTCGCGTCTGGCTATATCATGAATGTTTTTGATAACCTGATGAGCAGGATGATCCGCAGGATGAGCCTTTCCAGCAAATATTATCTGTACTGGCATACTTTTATTATTTAGTATTTTTTCTATTCGTGCTAAATCCCTGAAAATAAGGTTTGCTCTTTTATAAGTGGCGAAACGTCTTGCAAAACCAATAGTAAGCGCTTGAGTATCAATCTGGCTATCAAGCTCATTTACCTCATGTAAGGGTACGCCATTTTGCAGATATTGCTTTTTAAGCCTATCGGTGATAAAGCGAATCATTTTAGTTTTCAATGCATTATGGGTCTTCCAAATATCCTCGTCAGGGATATCGCTTATTTTTTCCCATACGGCAGCATCATATAATCTGTCTTTCCAATCGGAAGGAAGATATTTATCGAAAAGATATTTATAGCCCTGAGCCAACCATGTCATGGTATGTATACCATTGGTTACGTGGGTGATAGGTACTTCTTCTTCAGGAATATCGGGCCAGACTGTATTAAAAATATTCCGTGACACGGCTCCATGCAGCTCACTAACTCCATTTTTGCGACCGGACATATTCAGAGCTAAAACCGCCATGTTAAATACATTGGGCTCTCCGGGCTTTAGGCCAAGACTAATAAACTCGTTACGCTGTAGCCCCAACTGCCCCCAATAATGGCTGAAATACCGATCTATCATATCCAATGGGAATATATCATTTCCGGCAGGTACCGGTGTATGGGTAGTAAATACAGATGAAGAGTATACTATTTCTTTTGCCTCGCGGAAGGGTATGTTTTTTTCCATAACCAGCTTACGGGCAAGTTCAAGAGCCATAAAGGAAGAGTGACCTTCATTCATGTGATATACTGTGCCCTTAATACCTAGCGCATCCAAAGTGCGGATTCCGCCTATGCCTAATAAAATTTCCTGCTGAATGCGGGTTTCTCTGTCCCCACCATAAAGTCTCTCAGTAAGAGCTCTATCATATTGGTTGTTCTCAGGTACATCGGTATCCATAAGATAAAGTTTGATACGTCCGATATTAATACACCAGATACGGGCATATACCACCCGGCCGGACAATTCAACATATATGGTTAGAGGATGCCCCTTTTCGTCATAAACGGGCCATACAGGAAGCTGAGAATAATTCAGCGTTGTAAAATGAGTTTCCTGCCAACCTTCACCATTGATATGCTGATCAAAATATCCTTGCTTGTAGAAAAGGCCTATTGCGGTAAAAGGTAAACCTAAATCACTGGCAGTTTTACAATGGTCCCCTGATAAAACGCCAAGACCGCCTGAATATACGGGCAAAACCTCATGAAGCCCATATTCGGCAGAGAAGTATATTATGTGTTCGTTTTTATAATCAGGATAGTTTTTATTAAACCATGTATCCTCTTGGTTTAAATAACTCTGAAAATCCTTAAGAACTTTATCGTAATGATTCATAAATTCATTATCAGAGAGCTTTTCTTCAAGCTTCCTCACACTAACTTCTTGAAGAAAGCGAACCGGGTTTCTGTTTAATTTCTCCCAAAGAGCTAAATCTATTTCACGGAAAAGATCTATGGCCTCATTATTCCATGACCACCAAAGATTTTTGGATATGTCTCGAAGTCCCAAAAGTTTTTCGGGCAATGTAGTTGTTACTTTTATTTTCCCATACTTATACATTTAGATAAACCTCCGATTTTTGGAATTACAGAATTATATATACCCCAATTTTATGACTAATAATACGATTTATTTTTTCAATTCTGTTTGGAATAATTATGCTTTTCTATATCATATGTTCTCCATAGCGAAATAGCAATGCATGAATCTTCCTATTTATCCAATGAATTTACAAAAAGTTTGTTATATTTTATACAAAGTAGTAAAAAAGACGGGACAGGTCTTGCATCGATGTACCTATGCCTTTCGGGTAAATATTTTGTTGTAAATATTTGAAATATATTATAAACTAGATAAAACGATACCAATCTGAAATTTATGATACAAAAGAAAGGAATAACGACATGGCTTCAGAAAAAGTATTAAATATCAAAAGCGATAATTTTGAAGAGCTTGTCTTAAAGTCTTCTATTCCCGTACTTGTAGATTTTTGGGCTAATTGGTGCGGACCATGCAGAGCTATTAGCCCTACCATTGAAGAACTAGCTGATGAGTATGCCGGGCGCTTTAAAATCGGAAAGGTTAATGTGGACGAGGAAAACACACTGGTTAGTAATTATGGTATTATGAGTATTCCTACTATGATTGCCTTTAAAGATGGAAATCAGGTAGAAAAGGTAATAGGTGCACGTTCAAAATCAGACTTAAAAGCATTGCTTGAAAAATATATTTAATTTTTAAATAGAAATTATTTATTAAAAAGGAGTGTTGGTTATGTCAGGTGAAAAAAAATTTGGTAGCTCTGCCTTTGGTTTTAATAAGTCAGATGTTAATGCCTATATAGAAAAAATTCTATATGAGTTTGATCTTCGATTAAAAGAAAAGGATGACGAGATTTCCAATTTAAAACTTCAGATTCGCGAGATGAAAACCCGTTATGAATCTACTTCCCAGAATAACCTATCCCTGACTAAAGAAAAAGAAAGAATAGCCAGTGCGCTTATAACAGCACAGGAAACCGCTGATGCTATAATGGAAGAAGCAAAGGAACGAGCGGCAGAGGAAAAGAAAAGGCTTGAAGCTACATTAGAAAGTGAAAGAGAAAAAATTATTGATATTAAGCGGGATGTTAAGGCTATGAAAGTATATATAGTCGATATGCTTAATAAATATCAAAGACTTCTAAATGATGCTGAAAGCGTGGTAGAAAGCAAAGAAGCAGAATATACCCCAAATATCGAAGAAGCCGAAAACACCGAAGATGCTGAAAACACAGAGACTGATAATCAGGGTACATATTATTGATTAGGTCCGGAGTTACTGTAAACTCTTAGATTGAACATGAACGTATTAATAGCCCTGCTTTTATTAGCAGGGCTTTATTAAACAAAAAAATGTCTGACAAACCATCTCCTGTTCTAAGCTGAATATAAAAGGGCATAGTAAAATGTGAAAGGAGTCTGATTTAATGAAAAAAGAATTATTGGATATTCTGAAGAATAACTGCAGATTATCTTACGAAGAGATAGCTGTGATGCTGGGAACAACCGCAGATATAGTTAAAGATACAATACAAGAGTTGGAAGGTAAAGGGATAATTGTTGCATACAATGCATTAATTGACTGGGAAAAAGTCGACAATCAATATGTTACCGCTTATATAGAAGTAAAGGTTACCCCCCAAAGAGGACAGGGATTTGATAAAGTAGCAGAAAGAATTTATCAGTATCCTCAGGTATCGGCCTGCAGTCTTATATCGGGAGGTTTTGATTTATTTGTTATAGTAGAAGGAAAGACAATGAAAGAAGTTGCCCTTTTTGTAGCCGAGAAATTAGCCCCCGTAGACTCGGTATTAAGCTGTGCAACTCATTTTGTATTACGAAAATATAAGGACAACGGAGTCATTTTTGACAAAGTGCATAAGGATGATAGAGAGGCTGTTGTACTATGAATATAAAGGCTATGGTTAAGAAAAACATTTTAGACACACCCCCATCAGGGATTAGAAAGTACTTTGATTTGGTAAACGAAATGAAAGGCGTAATATCTCTTGGTATTGGCGAACCTGATTTCGAAACACCCTGGGCTATACGTGAGGAAGGAATATACTCACTTGAAAAAGGTAAGACCCACTATTCTTCAAATGCTGGCTTTATTGAGTTGCGTGAGGAAATAGCAAATTATATGAAGAACAGGTTTGGCATGGAGTATAACCCGAAGGATGAAATTCTGGTTACTGTGGGCGGAAGTGAAGCGATAGACATAGCTATCCGAACCTTTGCAGGGCCGGGTGATGAGGTTCTTGTTCCGGAGCCGTCCTTTGTAGCTTATAAAGGATGTGTAATGTTTGCGGGAGCTACTCCTGTACCCATTGAGCTAAAGGCCGAAGACCATTTCAAGCTGAAACCTGAGCAAATAGTCAATGCAATCACTGATAAAACTAAGGCCATAATAATAGGTTACCCGAACAATCCTACGGGAGCCACCATGGACTATGATGATTATAAGGCGATTGTAGAGGTTTTAAAGGACAAGGATATTATTGTAATCTCAGATGAGTTATACGCTGAATTAACTTATAAGGGTACCCATTGTTCTATTGCTCAATTCCCAGAAATGAGGGACAAGACAGTTTTAATAAATGGCTTTTCTAAAGCATTTGCCATGACAGGATGGAGAATCGGGTTTACATGTGCTCATTCCGATGCTTTAGATGAGATGAAAAAGATTCATCAGTATGCCTTAATGTGCAGCCCTACAACAGCGCAATATGCAGCAATTGAAGCCCTGAAAAACGGAGCGCCGGAAGTGCGTCATATGATGGAGGAGTACAACCGCCGTCGTCTAGTAATGGTGGATGGCTTCAGAAAAGTTGGGTTAAGCTGCTTTGAGCCTATTGGAGCCTTTTATGTATTTCCTGATATAAGGGCATCCGGTCTATCTTCTGACGAATTCTGTGAACGTCTTTTGATGGAAGAAAAAGTATTAATGGTTCCCGGCAATGCCTTCGGAGCTTGCGGAGAGGGATTTGCAAGAGCAACCTACGCTACTTCCATCGATAATATCAGAGAGGCACTGGTGCGAATAGAACGCTTCTTAGAAAGTCTAAAGGCGTAATTGTTATAAGACCAATCGCGGTTTCTCAACGCATATATTAATAGCATACTGTTATCAGACAGCTAATAAAACGAAAAAATAAGGGTGATATGTAATTTATCACCCTTAACTGATTCTCTTTTTATTGTTTAGCTTCATATGTGCCACTATAAGGTTATCCAGATGTCTGCTGATATTAAGTATAGTACTTTTGCTATAGCCAGAAGATATAGCCCTATTAAGCCTGCTTCTGACCTTTTCAATGTTTTTCATTGGAAAAGCCCTCCTCCTCTTTAAAGGGACAAATTTCTACAACAAACAATAGCATATATTCTACACTAAGTCAACAAAAACCGCACAGAAAGTACGTTTGCGACATTTTTCGATATTATTCAACATAATATTACAATAATATTACATGCTGAAAAAAAGGCCTACTATAAAGTCCAGATGCTAAATATTACGATTTTCAGGTATGCATATTTTAAGTAATGGGTGGGTAGGTTTAGTACAGTTTCAGCTCTTGAACCAAGCAAATTTTTATTGTATATTATTTATTAGCAGATAATAATATTAGATTATAAGTCGCTGAAAATCGAGACGGGAATATGGCTGACTGTGCGAAAACCATTGTAAAGGTTTTCACACGGCATAACAGCTCCCGGGTGACTCGAAATGGTACACATCACCATAAAGGTGTGGGAAATATTAAAACTCATATACGGAGGTTACATTATGTCTGATTTGTTAAAAAATAAAAATATACTTATTATGGGTGTACGCAATAAATGGAGTATTGCTTGGGGTATTGCCCAGGCGGCAAAAGCCCAAGGAGCAAATTTAATCTTTACTTATCTAGGAGATAGAGAAAAAGAGTCCCTGCTAAAACTAACTTCTGATATGGGGGAAATTGATGCATATCCTTGTGATGTTGGCTCAGAAGAAGACATGGATTCCTTGTTCTCGGCGATTAAAAGCAAATACGGAGTTCTTCACGGCTTAGTCCATGCGATTGCATTTGCAAAAAGCGAGGATCTTCAGGATACCTTTGTAAATACATCAAAGGATGGATTTAGGCTTGCTATGGATATAAGTGTGTATTCGTTTATTGATGTAGCAAAAAGAGCGCAGGAACTTATGACTGAAGGTGGCAGCATATTGACATTGACCTATAGAGGTTCGGTAAAGGTATCTCCAGGATATAATATTATGGGAGTGGCGAAGGCAGCGTTAGAAGCCAGCGTGCGCTATGCTTCCTACGAGTTGGGAAATAAAAATATTCGTGTTAACGCCATATCCGCAGGCCCGATAAAAACAATGTCGGCCAAAGGTGTGAAGAATTTCAGTGATATTCTGGATGTGGTTGAGAAAAAGGCTCCTCTGAAACGTAATGTTACCTTAGAAGATTTAGGCAAAACTGCAGTCTATCTTTTAGGAGATCTTTCATCCGGATTGACAGGGGAAATAATTTACATTGATGCTGGATATAATATCATGGGAGTATAATAATAAAATTTTATTAACAAAGTGTTCATAAAATGTTCATTTGTTTATTGCATAATATTATTGGTGATTTAAGGTAGCGGGTTTAATGATTTTACAAGGATCAAAGCTCGCTTATTTTTTTAAGTATTTTAGTTGTTCATAGGGAGGTATAGTATGATAGAAATACAAAACCTGACTAAAGAGTACGGAAACGTTATGGCTGTTGACGATATCAGCTTTACCGTTGGAAAAGGCGAAGTACTTGGCTTTTTAGGCCCTAATGGTGCAGGAAAATCAACTACTATGAATATTCTTACCGGTTTTATATCGTCTACAGCCGGAGTTGTTAAAGTTGCGGGAGTGGATATTTTAGAAAATCCTGTTGAAGTAAAAAAACACATTGGATATCTACCCGAACAGCCACCTCTTTACTTAGATATGACGGTAAGCGAATATCTTGATTTCTGTGCAAAACTTAAGGCTGTGCCTATAAAGAAATGGAGCAGCCAAAAAAAAGACATTATGGAGCTTGTGAAGATAACTCATGTTAGTCATAGGCTAATTAAAAATTTGTCTAAGGGCTATAAACAACGAGTAGGTCTTGCCCAAGCGTTAGTAGGAACACCGGAGGTTCTTGTTTTGGATGAGCCAACAGTGGGCCTTGATCCAAAGCAGATTATCGAGATCAGAAAACTCATAAAAGCATTAGGCAAGAAACATACAATTATTTTAAGCTCTCACATTCTACCTGAGGTAAGTGCCGTGTGCGACCGTGTAATCATTATAAATAAAGGCAAGATTGTAGCTATTGATACCCCGGAAAATCTTTCAAAGAAGTTAAGTGATTTTTCTCGTTTTACCATTACTGTGGCAGGACCTGAGAACGAAGTTAAAGAAATAATTGCCAATGTAGAAGGAGTCAAATATTTGGAAACCGGTACTAAGATTAAGGACGATGAATATAGCTATATCGTCGAAGCTGACAAAAATGTGGATGTAAGAAAACCGCTGTTTAACCAATTGGCACAGAATAGCTTTCCCATACTTGAACTAAAATCCTTGAACTTATCACTTGAGGACATATTCATGCAGCTAATAACCAATGAAGAGAAGGAGGCTATATAAGTATGTTGGCAATAATAAGACGTGATTTCAAATCATACTTCAATTCTCCCATAGCTTATGTGCTGATAGGGTTATATATGGTGCTTTTGGGACTATTCTTTAATAGCCTTTTAGGATATGGTGTTTCAGATATAATGAGTGAATTTGTGGGAATTATGAACGGTCTACTGTTGTTAATTGTTCCAATACTGACTATGAGATCTATGGCTGAGGATAAGAAAAATGGTACTGAGGTTTTGCTTTTAACATCACCGGTTAGATTGACTGAAATTGTTTTGGGAAAGGCTCTGGCAGCGTTCAGCGTTTTTATGGTTATGACTTTTGTATCCTTAATTTTTCCGCTAATTATAATAGTTGTCGGGAAACCTGATATTATGCTTATTATGAGCTCATATCTCGGCTATATCTTAATAGGAGCGGTTTTTATCAGCTTAGGCGTCTTTGCTTCTTCCCTCACCGAGAACCAAATAATAGCATCGCTAATTACTCTAGTATCAATATTTCTTATTCAGAACCTCGATTTTCTGGCTGGTTTCTTCAGCGGTTTTATGAATAAAGCAGTTTTGTGGCTTTCTATTTCAGATCGTTACATTGATTTTAGCAAGGGGATTATCGATATAACATCAATAGTATTTTTGATTAGCTTTGCATTAGTATTTATCTTTCTTACAGTAAGAGTACTTGAACATAAGCGTTGGAGTCAGGGGTGATAAAAATGAAGAAGATAAACAAAAGAAGTTTTAAATATGGTTCATATGCTATTGCTGTCTCTACTATTGTAATAGCAATAATAATTGTCTTTAATGCTTTGTTGGGGCTTGATGTGGTAAGAGATAGGTTAAGGTTTGACATTACAAAGGAACAAATGTTTTCGCTAAGTGAGCCCAGCATTGACTTATTAAAAAATCTGGACAAAGATGTTGAAGTAATTATCCTTACGGATGAGAAGTATTATAAGGGCAATATTATTCTTGAGAGTATTGTTGATATATTAAAACAATATAATCTGAAGAGTAACGGGAAGGTAACAACAAGTTTTCTCGATGTTGATAAGAACCCCACATATATTAGTAAGGAACTTGACCCTGAACAGACAAAAGGTATTAAAGAAGATAGTATTGTTGTTAAATCAGGTACAAAGATTAAGGTTGTATCTCAAAACGATATGGTCGAATATGATTACCAATACTATGGCTCATATCCGGCGGCACTGAAAATTGAGCAAATTTTTTCAAGTGCTATTAAAAGTGTAATATCTGATTTTACTCCGGTGATATATTTCGCAACAGGACATGGTGAAATTAGCACGGATACAGAACTTTCCGAATTAAAAAGCACGATTACAGCCAATAACTATGAAGTTAAAGAAATATCACTGGCAAATCCAGTTCCCGAGGATGCTGCCATTATTTTCTTCGCATCACCGAAGACAGATCTTCTGGCTAAAGAACTGGAAAATCTTCTTGCCTTTATGGAAAAGGGAGGAGATGCAGTTTTCTTAATGGACGTTCAGAGCACGTCAGAAGAGCTGCCTAATTTTGATATGGTATTTGAACGTTATTCGTTGGCTCTTAATAATGACATTGTTCTTGAGGGAGATCAGAATTGGTATATGAATGAATTTACAATCATAATTCCGCAACCGAACGAGAACGATGTTACCATGAACCTTGATCCTAGATCTCTGTTTCTTTATATGCCAAACTGCCGAAGTGTAGAAATCGAACTGGCAGCTAAGCAATGGGTTACTACTCAACCCCTTTTTATGACATCAAATAAGTCCCAGAGCACAAATTTAGTTACAGGTGAGACTATCGGGGGACCGTTTCTTCTTGGAGCTCTGTCAGAGTATAGGGGAGCAGATACAAGCAAAATTGCTCTTATAGGAAACGCTTCTTTTATAACTGACAATTGGATGCAAAACACAAGCTATAATGGAGTTCGATACATTTTATCGACTTTAAACTGGATGCAGGACAAGGCGGATTCTATTTTTATTCCTTCAAAGAGCTTGGCCTCTGA
>JAAYNX010000117.1 GCA_012520615.1 Clostridiaceae bacterium
CGTCATTTTAGGATTATTGCTTCTACGCAGGTAACCCAGCAGATAAATGCCAATGGAATAAAAATAGTTTGGGGTTATTTTAGCCCCGGTACTCTTGGACTTTTTATAGCGAATATCGTTTCTATTGCAAGCCGGATTATACGCCTTGCTATGGGTGAAATTAAAAAACTTTTATCAAAAGAGAATCGACCGTCTTGGACAGATATTAAGCATTCTGCAATCAGGTATAAGAGATTCCCGTTAATCGACAGTTGGTCCGGACTTTTAAATTCTGCATCTGTTCAACTCCCGGTTGTGTTGTTTACTGCACTTTTTTCTCCGGCTGTTGCTGGGTACTATTCTTTAAGTCATAGATTGTTAAGTCTACCGATGTCTTTAATTGGCAATAGTGTTGCCAATGTATTTTTGGAGAGGGCAGCTAAGGCCAAGGACAACGATGAAGAATTGGGGAGAATCACATTAGAACTATACAAAAAATTAATTTTAATCGGTTCTGTAATAATGTCGTTTGTCACTTTTTATGGAGACAAGCTGTTTCCTTTAATATTTGGAGAACAGTGGGCAGAAGCCGGCAAATATGCGCAGTGGATTTCAGTGTGGCTGATATTCGTTTTAGCAGCATCACCACTATCAAATGTGTACACGGTAAAAGAAAGACAGGTTGAAAGTTTGGTTTTTAACATTATCGTTTTTCTTTCAAGGACTATTGCGATTGTATTTCCCTTTAAAATTTGGTATTCAGCTATGGCAAGCGTAGTTTTTTTTGCTTTAACAGGTATGCTGGTCTGGATCATTTTAGCAATAAGAATATTGGGAATTGCAGGTATCTCCTTTGTTCGTTCAATATTAATAACTATCTGTTATCCTTTGTTTATTTTTGGAGGGCAATACTTGATATCACTTTTCATCAGAGAGATTATATGAAATTTGAATTTCATTGCACAAAAAGAAGATATCTAAAAACAAAAGTAAAAGACATTGCTACACTTTCTGTTTTAGGTACAGTATGGGAACAAAAGGAACTTGACTCTGTTTTAAGTAATAATGATGATGTTTCAGTTCTGATAAATAAGATAAAGAGTTTTTCTGGTTTTTTTTCAATTGTTTACCAGAAAAAGGATGATTTGTTTGCATCTGTAGACCACATCAGGTCTCATCCGCTTTTTTATGGCCAAAAGGATGGGAAGCTTTTTCTTTGTGATGAAGCAGGATGGGTTAAAGAGCAGGTTGGAGATAATACCATTGAACAGGTTGCCAGAGACGAGTTTCAGCTTACAGGTTATGTTACAGGTAAAGACACCCTTTGTCCAAATGTTAAACAATTGCAGGCTGGTGAGTGTTTATCCATTATTGATGGAAAGTTATCTCTATACAGATACTACACCTTTAAGCATTCTGAGCCTAAAAAATATGTTGAAAATGAGCTGGTCATTAATCTTGATAAAATTTCAAAAGGCAGTATTGCCCGTTTAATAGAATATGCCTGCGGGAGACAAATAGTTATACCATTAAGCGGTGGATTCGACTCTCGATTGATTGCTACTCTCCTAAAAAAGACCAGGTACCCCAATATTATATGTTTTACCTATGGAATTAATGGCAATAAGGATGCTATATATAGTAAAATTGTTGCAGAAGCACTTGAGTTACCATGGTATTTTGTAGAATATACAAAACAACTTTGGAAAGAAGCTTACAATACAGAAGAAGCTAAAGAATACGAAAAATTGGCCTTTAATTATGTCAGCCTTCCACATTTTCAAGATTGGCTTGCAGTTAAAAAATTAAAAGAAAAAAACATTATTGCAAGAGATGCTGTGTTTGTACCAGGACATACTGGTGATATGATTGCTGGTAGTCATTTACCAAAATATATTTATGAAGACATTGACGGCGTTAGAAATAAGCTAGAGGCTTTAAACGAGATACTACGAAGACACTACTGCCTCGCTCCTTATCAAGAAATTAAAACAAAAAAAGAAATATTTGTCAAAAGAGTATTGGATAGTTTACGGGAATCTACAATCACTTCTACAAAAGATTTCGCAGATGCTTGTGAATACTGGAACTGGCAAGAAAGGCAAGCAAAATTTATTTGCAATTCGATCAGAGTGTATGAGTTTTTTGGATATGATTGGTGGATTCCCCTTTGGGACAAGCCTTTTGTGAAATTCTTTGAGAATTTACCTTTGCAGTTACGTAACCATGACTGGTACAAAACTTATGTAGATTTAATTTTTAAAGACATTTCTTGTTCTAAAAGTCAGAAATTAAATAACATAGGAATTGGTAAAAAAAAGATATCTTTATCACAAAAAATGTCAGTAAAAAATGAGATTGTTAAAAAAGTAATAAACAATGTATTTAGATTATTTACCCAAAATAGTTTAAATGCGCTTGAAGGCCGATATGACGAAAAAATCTATAACAGTATGATCAGAAAAGGGTATAAGAGCAATGGCATTTTTGCACACTTTGTTTTAAGGGAGATAGAAGAATCAAAATTGTTTTTATATTAAACAAAATGGTAAAAAATGAGTGTGAGCTCGTTCTAATAATATGTTAAAAAGTTGCCAATTTTTAAGGATTTTGAGCAAATTACTGGATGTTATTTCAATATGGGATAGATAGATATATAACGAATATTTTTGTAAAAGGTTTAATTCCGATGATTATAA
>JAAYNX010000230.1 GCA_012520615.1 Clostridiaceae bacterium
CAGAAGCAGCATCTGGGTTTCAAATCCCGTTAGTTTACCTACCATTTTATCTCCATCAAACACGGCTGAGCCAAATAACTCAATTTTCTGGCCTCCTTTACGAGGTATATCCCCCGCATAAAAATCCCCGGGGATAGCTGATTCTCCTTTAAATAAATCTCCTTCACTTTCCAATTTATCTTCTTTATTTATTGAGGCATAAGTCACCAGCAATGAATGATATGGTGCCCTTATACCATCATATACATCATTTAAAGTAACTTTAGGAAAATAACCTGATTTACTGGATTTTTTGATAAACTCCTCAATAGCTTGTGTGACTAATTCACCTGAATATGGTTTTATTTCAGCAATAAACTCTTCTGCTTTTTCTTTGCATACAACTACGCACGTGGTTCGTCTAATATCACGATAACGTATAAAAGGAGCTAGGCATTCTCCTAAATTACCGTTTGTCGCCAGTTCCTCCGAGATTATAATGGCCTTAAGGTGCATGAAATTCAGTTTTTTAGAAATATGTGCATTAGCAACTGAAACGGCTGAATTCAAAGATGACGCATCTATCGTAATTATCTCCATATCTTCACTTTCTTTTCCTCCGCCCCCTCCTTCACCGCCAGCTCCAGCCCCTTGACTAAACTTTGAGACTTGGAAGGTAATACGAAAAGTGTCCGAAATTCCGTGCTCAATTCCCAATGCGGTTACGTAGGCGAAGTCTCCGATTTCATTTGAATCAAAGCAGGCAGTAACGAAGAGCGGAAGTAACAGACAAATAAGAATAAGAGTTCTCTTACGCATTCTGAGATTCTCCTTTCTTTTTCCGTATCAGTGCAATGATTAATATGATAATAGGGGGTACATAATAAATAATCCATCCCCAGGATCTGATTGTTTGCACTAATCCGGATATCACTTCTGCAATCCCTTTCGGAATAAAGCTTATACTAAACATAATAGTGGCCATAGGCAAAATAACCGGACGTTTATCATCTATCCTAAAAGCATGGCAAAAGAGCATTAACACTGCGTAGAAGATTAATGATACTTCAATAAAAGTTCCAAAATTCCAAAGAAACAGGAAAATCGGTTCCATACGCTGCATAAACCCTCCATAATCAATAAGAGCTGCCATTTCATACATGGGCGATGTAAGCTCTTGCCCCACAGTATAAGGGAAAACCAATGTAAAAACTAATAGAGAAATGCTTGTTAATAGCCCTGAAATCAATAAGGTTGATATACCAATCCTTTTTATCTCCTTATATCCATGAAGAGATGAAGCTATTACCCCAATGATTGCTATTTCACCATAAAAGGAGCTTCGTAATAATCCATAAATTATTGTAGTGTCTATTCCATAACCCAACAAAGGATAAAGATGTCGGGGTACAAAATTTTGGCTTGAAAGCAGTATAACCAATACAAATCCTAAACCCAGAATATATATAATGAATTTAGCAAATCTTGCAATGGTTTCGAGCCCCATAAAAGATAAAAACACAATTATAATTATAAATAAAATCATAACAAAGCTGGGCGGGCTTTCAGGAAGTACATATACTTTAAGTACCTCTACAAATTCCCTAATACTGATACTGGCAATCCACAGTAAAAAACCTCCAAAAAGTAATGAAAATAAAAAGCCTCCCCATTTACCTAAGACTAAATCTGCGATCTCCATTATATTCTTATTTGGAAACCGCTTTAGCAACATAAACAGAAGCATAAAAGCTAAGATTGCAATTGCTGTGGAAATAAACGTCATATACCACCCAGCAGTTCCCACAACCTCTACTAAAATAGATGGGCTGGTAAAAAAAGTTTTTGTTGTAATGGTGATAACTAATAGGCTTATAGCTTCATGGTATCCAAATTTACCTTCCTTGATCATTACCCCTGCCACCTCCCGGTTTTGATGTCACCCATCCTATGGGGTTATCGCCCATTCGTTTTTCATTTTGGGTGTTTAAATAATCCGGTCTTTGATACTGTTTATGAAGAGGACCTCTTATGATTTTGTCACGATTTGATTTAGTCGCAGGTGCAATAGATGTAAAGAATGGTACTCCAAAGGATTTCATGCTTAAAGATAATGCACAAAAAATTGAAAATCCTACTGAGACGCCATAAAGACCACCAATTGCGCCAAATCCGATAAGAATAAAGCGAGCTATACGAACAGCTAGAGCCAATGAATAATTTGGTATAGCAAAATTCCCTAGGCCAGTAACTGCAACTATAATGATAAGGCTGGGGCTGACTAGCCCTGCCGAAACTGCCGATTGCCCCAGAATTAGCGCTCCTATTATACCCAGCGTATTGCCTGTTATACCCGGAACACGAATTCCTCCTTCCCGGATAAGTTCAAAGGACAACTCCATAAGGAGATACTCCACTATAAACGGAAATGGTACCGGAGCCCGAGAAATGACAATTGAAGAAAGCAGGGATGTCGGAATCATCTCTTGGTGGAACAGAATAAGAGCAGTCCATATACCAGGAAGCAGCAATGCTATTAAGGTACCTATTAAGCGTACAATTCTCAGAAAGGTTCCATATTGCCAGCGAAGGTTAGAATCTTCAGATGTATGAAAAAGATCAAAAAAGGTTATTGGCATTGCTAAGGCAAAGGGTGTTCCTTCGCAAACTAAAGCTACCTTTCCATCCATCAGAAAAGAAGCTACACGGTCCGGCCGTTCTGTTGAAATAACCTGTGGGAAGAGCATTAAACTTTTATCTTCTACGAGCTGCTCCAACATTCCGCTACCTGAAATATAATCTATATCAAGGTTATCAACACGTCGTTTTACCTCCTCAACAATCTTTTTATTAGTTATATCCTCCATATAAAGAAGAGCCGCTAAAACATTATTAGTTTTGCTGATTATCTTGAATTCAGTTACTAAGGCTTCATTTTTTACAATTCTTCTTATTAGAGTTATATTTGTACGCAAATTCTCAGTAAACCCTTCCTGAGCTCCATTTACTACTGTCTCAGTGTTAGGTACGCTTATATCCCTCTTTTCATACCCTCGGCTTTCCATAACTAAGCATTCATCACAACCATCTATGAAAACAACTGTTAAACCGCTTAGAATTTGTGGAACGATTGATTTAAAATTGTCCATTCTCACCACCTGATGTATGGAAAGAATGTTTTTCTCTAAGAAATCTATTGGGCATCCGTCTTCGAAACCGTCTAAAGCACAAGCATCCATAAGCTGAGGAAGAGTAAATTGAATAACTATGCTCTTATCAATCATTCCATCGATAAAAACAAGACATGCCTCAATTTTCCTGGCTACTTTAAATTCTCTTATTATAACATCCTGATTAACCGGCATATTAAAGATATTTTTTAGGGTTTTAATATTCTCATCTATTTTGCAGCTTATATTAATATCATTTTCTTTTTCCTCAGAAGAATTATTTTCACTGCCTTCATCGTCTTTTCCTTCATCCTTTTTACTTTCTTGACATTTTTGTTTTGTCTGGTTTTCTTTGGATTCAGAATCGCTATTTTTACTGCTGCTCTCATCTTTTTTCTTTTTATCTTCTTTATCACTTACTTGAAGCTTTTTTTTATTCTTTTTATTGTCTTTGTCTTTTCCCTCAATGTTTTTATTTTTAACAAGTTCTTCAACAAAAATGGGCTTAATTACTCGGACTTGTTCTTGTTTATCACTTTTAGTTTCCTTCTTTTTGTCGTTTTCTTCATCATCACACTTTCTTGGGTTTTTATCATTTTGCTCTTTTTGTTCTGGTTTATCATCCTTACTTTGTTTTTTTTGGCCTTGTTGTTCTTCTTGCGGTTCTTTTTGCTCTTCTTTATTTTGAGTATTATTTGAACCTTCGTTATCATCCTGATTTTTTTGATTGTCTTGCCTGCTCTCTTTTTGAGAACTGTCTGATTTGTCCTGGTTCTGTGAATTACCGGTTATACCCCTGTAATTGTCCCATTGTTCTGATTCCTCTGGATCTTCAGGAAACCTAAATCCATATTCAGAGGGTTTTTTGTATATAAAGAAATTCTTCAAACCTTTTAGCATACACACTCTCCGTATCATACAATAATTGAATATACGTATATCATTATTAGCAGATAAAGATAATATTATCCAAAATAAGGCCATGAGCTTTAATGCAGCACAAAAAAACCTGATATGATAAAACACATCAGGTACTTTTAATACACAATTTGATTATGTAATTTTCCGTGGCGTTGTGGATGAAACAATTTAAAGCGATTCGACTCTCTCTATTGATATTCCATCCACTGAGCTATAAGGTCTTCATGTTCAGCCTCCAAGGCCTGTTTTTCCTGAAGCAATTCTTGTAGGCGCTCGTAGTCGGTGGCATGAGCCTCCATCTCATCCTGAATTTCGCTTAATCTTTGTTCAGCGATATCAATGTCCTTCTCAAGTCTATTTAGCTTTTTTTCAATGGCCTTCGGGCTGGGTTTTCTTATACGGGTGTCTCTTTTTGATTTGTCTGGTTTTTCGGTTTGCTCAAGTTCTTTCTTTCTTTGGGCATCATAACGTTTCCAGGCTCTATACTCCTCATAGCCGCCATCAAATGTATAAAGCTTACCGTCCTCCAACTCACATACTTTTTTTGCATATTTCCTTATAAAATATCGGTCATGCGAAACAAAAAGTATTGTCCCCTCAAATTCCTCCAGCACCTCTTCTACCCATTCTCTTGAAGCAATATCCAGATGGTTGGTGGGCTCGTCAAGTATAAGCATGTTTACACCGCTTTGCATTAATAGGCAAAGCTTTAGCCTGCTACGTTCTCCGCCAGACAGACTTTCCACCGTTTTAAATACATCCTCTCCGGTAAAGAGAAATCCGGCAAGTAGATTACGGGCATTTCCTTCATCAATAATAAGTTCACGGCGAACCGTCTCTAATATGGTTCTTTCCGGTTCATTAAAGGTTATAATTTGGGGTAGATATGCAATTTTTACACTTGGGCCAATCCTTACATTTCCGGCATCTGCGGAAATTTCTCCGTTAATGATTTTCAGAAGTGTTGTCTTCCCCGTTCCATTATTACCTAATAGCGCCAAACGGTCGCCTTTAGTTATTAATAGATTTACATCCTCTAAAATAATTTTGTCATCAAAGCTTTTTTGTATTCCTTTTAAGTTCAGAACCTCTGCACCCGAAAAAAGATCCGACTTAAAAGCCTTTGAGAGCTTTCGCTCGATTTTTGGCTTGGGGGTTGCATTCTTTTGCATTCTATCTAGGCGCTTTTCCATCCCAAAGGCTCTTTTATGCAGCTTTGGGTTATCCGAGCGGTTTGCCCAGTCATGCATTCTTTTAACGGCATTTTCCAGTTGTTTAATCTTTTTTTGTTCCTGCTCGTAATGACAAAGCTGCTCAATTCGTCTCTGTTCTTTCAATATGGCATACTTACTGTAATTTCCTTCATAGCTTATTGCTATTCCGTCCTCTATCTCCACAATTCTTTCCGAAATCCTGTCCAGAAAATAGCGGTCATGGGATATGACCACCACAGTCCCCTTAAACGCATTTAAATATTCTTCCAACCACTCAACGGCATTAATGTCCAAGTGGTTTGTAGGCTCGTCCAAAAGCAAAATATTTGCATCTGTAAGAATTATTCTCGCCAAATTAACCCGAGTCTTTTCTCCCCCGCTAAGTTCAGAAAACAGACGCTCCTGCATCGCTTTATCTATACCTATACCGTTGCATACTCTTTTAATGGAGGTTTCTATGGTGTATCCTCCCCTAGCCTCATACTCGTGCAGTATGGTTCCATATTGTTTAACCAAATTTGGAGAATCGCTTTGAGCCATCTGCTTTGTCAGGTTTTGAAGAGTTTCTCTAAGCTTATAAATCTCAGAAAAAGCTGAATCCAGAACCTGATATACAGTAGTACCTGGGCTGTATTCAGGAATCTGATCAAGTACGCCTACTCGCCTGCCTTTTGCTAGTATGAGTTCACCTTTTTCATAATTCTCAGTTCCGGAAACAATCTTAAATAGTGTAGTTTTACCTGCCCCATTTTTGCCGATTAATCCAACAACGCTGTCTTCGTATATCTCAAGAGATAAACCTTTTAGAATATGATTAGTACCATAATACTTATGAATATCATGAAGAATAATTTCGGCCATTTATTATCCCTTTCAATCTTTATTCTGTTTGTAAAACTTAGTATTCAAGGATAGCCGATAAAGAATCGTTTAATAATATAAGAGCCTTTTTTAAAATCTCTTCAATACTTTTAGCATCCTTATCTTCAAATGTATCCCCTAATAAATGTAGCCTATTTTCTACCCCTATGGCAACACTAAAGCCAATTAACAACATTGGATCTGACATCCAAACGGGAAGTGTTTTGTCTTTCTTGTTGCATTTTATTATAAGCTCTTTTAATTTTTTCAGTGTTTTTATTCTTTCAACACTATACAGAGTTTTCCGTTGAATACTAAATGAATACCAAAACACCAGAAAGCCCACAGGCAACATTAAATATGCGGATAAAACCGAAAAAGTTACTGAGATTATACAACCAGCAGCAAAAAGTGTCACACCCAAAATCAGACCTAAATTGCGGTAATACAACTGACTGGTTGTAAGTTTGTTTTTCTCCGAGAAATTATTCCTTACATTATTGTCCCAGTTAGAATAGTTTTCTTTAAACTTCTCCATTTGGGCGGTTTCGTGGGACTTTGGGATATACTTGAGTAAATCAAAATATCCTAAATCATCACTTTCTGTCTGAACCAATTGATACAATTCCTTTTCCGGGCCATCCAGATGCTCCGGGTTTTGATTTTCTATAAGTCTAAAGCGCAAACTATTATTGTTTTTTTCACTTCCAAATAAAGGCTTAATAAAACCCTTGGAAGCTAACCCAAAAAGTCCTCCTAATAATCCTCTTGCACCGGTTTTCCCAGTCAAAAGTAATTGCGCCTCTGTTGGAGTAACTTGCGGAATATCTTCTAATTCAAAGGTTGACTTTTTTTGTCCCTTCATAAGTTCTTTTTTTGTCCTAATTATAGTTAGCAATCCGGAAAGTGATGCAAGTATTGAAAAAATAGTTGAAAATACTTTCGCTCTTTGCTGTATTTTCTCGTTCCACGCTCTTTTACCTGCCTCTTTAGCTGCATTCTCCCTTGCTTTTAATAAATTACTTTTATCGCTTTCGCTATATTCCTTTTCCTCTTCCAGAACCGTATCTAAATAATTTTCGGGATCAGTTATGGGCGTATCCTTTACAACATTCTCAGGAAACAGTATCCTTGTTTCCACATATTCACCCGGCACTGTGTTTGGAATATTATACTTAATTGTTCTTCCGTCCAAAACTCTCTTTTGCCCTACTAAAACGCCATGGAGAAAAGCTTTAATTCTTGCTGTATCTGTATATTTGGGAAGCTGTATTTCAATATCAATATCGGAAGCATAACCATTCCAGCCCTCTAAAATATGATTTCTACTATACAGGGCTATATCGCCATATCGTTTTATTGAGTTTTTTACATTATAATTTACTATAACAGTACCCTGCTGCTTTTTAAAAATGCCATAGACTTTAAGCCTAACAAGGTTATTCTCCTGTAAAACACTATATGTACCGTTAAATACATTAGAATCCCACTGCCCCGCCGATAATCTTTCACATTCTATTAACTCACCTTTAATCAAAGTGTACACACTTTTTATCTCAATTTCTTCATCTTCCTGCTTATCAATAAGAATAACAGCGTTATTACTGTTACCCAGAGAACTATATTTTACTTCTTCAGATATATCTAGTTCACCATTTTTAGCGACCTTGACAACTACCTCATATTTAGAAATGCGGTATCCCCGTTGTGGCTCCGCAAAACAAAAAACAGATAGCGAAAACATGAATATTATAGCAGTAATAACTAACCACATTTTTTTTAATTTACTTATCACTTTAAAATGCCTTTCTACACTTTTCAGTTAAAGTTTTTCACCGTGGTACGAACTTCCTATCATTAAGGCCTTAATTTTTTGAAAGAATAATCTATAATCCGCAAAAAGCATTACCGGAGCAGTAATTACTGCCCTATACCGATAATAGGTATCAGCCACGTTCTCACTGATTAATGCATTAATAAGGCCATATGATACAATAAAAGCTAATACTCCAATTAGATATGGGTCCCATCGGATAAATGCATGCATTATTCCAAAAACAGAAACTATCATACAAAGATACCATAGCATCATTTCTGTTTTTACTATTATTATAGCCAGTGTATTAGCGGCAATATCAGTTATATATGGCACATCATCAAAATGCGGTTTGGTTAAAAAACCGTTAACAGCGCTGGCTACATCCTTCTCCATAATAGTTTTGAAAATAGAACCGAATTCTTCATCTAAATCTTCATCACCACTTTTACTTCTGTCCAAAGATAAAGCGTGGTAATCCCGCATATTCTCCCTGACTGTAGTAAAATTAATAACAAGGCTGCATATCATAACCACAATACAAAAGACCAAAGGTAGTTTTCTTTTTGTTTTAATGTAGTAAAGTATCAGAAAAATAAGCAGTGCGCCACTAAGATTATAAAGCAAGTATATCCTAAGAAGTGTGCTTAACCAAATAAGAACACAGATACTGACAATTAGCAACCCTTGCTTTATCATAGATAATTGCCTATCTTTAATAACCTTCAAAGACATATACCAAATCATAATAACAAAGAAGAAAATCAATGATTCTTTCCTGGTATCGGTGGTCCAGACAAACATGCTTGGGATAAACATATATATAATGCCGATTAAAAATGATCTTTTTGTTTTGAAGTTAAGGTCCAGTGCAATCGCAGAAAGATAGTATCCCGAAAGTATAGCTATAAATGAGTTTATAAAGGATGCAGCATACCTATTTACACCAAATAGTGCATACTGTATCCCCATTAAAACAGTATACCAAGTATACTCGTAGTTTATATTCCACAGCGGTATTCCTGATTTTAGCTGCTCTGCTATATCCTTAGCCACCTGATGGTATATAAGGCCATCTGTTCCGGAGTACTCAGTTCCGTTTTTATACAAAACAAAAATAAAGATGAAACGTATAATCAATGCTAATTCAGCTAAGGCAATAAACCGTATTTTTTTTGGTTTGTCCTTAAAAACAAGCACTCCAACTATGGCGGTAAAAGCCATCAGTATAAGCATCCATAAAATATTTTCAAGCATATAATTGCACTGACCTTAACCTTGGTTTTTATATCGTTTTTCTGATATTAATGATGAAAGAGTCTGATTCCTGTAAAGCACATTACCATATTATATTTATTGCAGGCATTAATTACTTCATCATCACGTACTGAGCCGCCGGGCTGAGCAATATATTTTACGCTGCTGGCCGCTGCTCTGTCAATATTATCTTTAAAAGGGAAAAATGCATCGGAAGAATAGGAGATTCCTTCAAAACTTTTAATCCATTTGGCCTTTTCATCCGGAGTAAGCTTCTCGGGAACAACATCAAATAGTTTCTTCCATTCTGTTAATTCCATCTCGGTAATATCATCTCTAAGGTAAAGATCAATGGCATTATCCTTAACAGGGTTCTTTAGCCCCGCTTTAAACTGCATTGAAAGTACCTTAGGATGTTGACGAAGCATCCATATGTCAGCTTTACCGGCTGCAAGCCTAGTACAATGTATACGGGATTGCTGACCTGCCCCACACCCTATTACCTGGCCGTCATAGGCAAAACAGACCGAGTTGGACTGGGTATATTTTAAAGTAATAGTTGCAATAAGAAGGTCCCTTATACCTTCAGGTGTTATATTCTTGTTCTCTGTAACTATCTGATTAAAGATGTCCTTGTTTATAACAGCGTTGTTTCGCAATTGCTCAAGTGTAATTCCAAAAATTTCACGGCTTTCCATTTCTGCTGCTTCATATTCCGGGTCCATTTTCATTATGACATATCCGCCTTTTTTCTTGCCTTTAAGAATACCCAAGGCTTCCTCATCATAATCGGGAGCAATAATTCCGTCCGAAACCTCTTTGGAAAGAAGGTTCGCTGTGTCTATATCCACTTTGTCGCTAATAGCAATAAAATCTCCAAATGAAGAAACTCTATCCGCCCCTCTTGCTCTGGCATAAGCTGTCGCTACTGGAGAAATGTCCATACCTTCTATATGATATGCTTTTTTGAGCACATCGCTCAAAGGAGTAGCCACAGCCGCACCTGCAGGGCTTACATGTTTAAACGATGTAGCCGCGGGAAGCCCAGTTGCCTCCTTTAATTCCTTGACCAATTGCCAAGCATTAAGTGCGTCAGCAAAATTAATATAGCTAGGATTTCCGTTTAAGATTGATAAGGGTAATTCGCCGTTTTTAATGTAAACTCTTGATGGCTTCTGATGTGGATTACAACCGTATTTTATATTTAATTCACGCATGTTATATCCTCCGATAATTTAAACATCTTTAATTAATTATGCCTATTTCTAATTTTAATCTCAACTTTTCCGGTCTTTATATCTATAGTTTTAACTAATAGCGAAATTCTGTTATCCTGATTTAACATATCCCAATAGGCGTCTAATGCAGTCTGTGCATTATCGGGTATAGGCATCAGATAAGGTTCACCCGTAAAAGAAGGCAAAACTTCTCCGTCGCATTCGTAAGTATGAATGCAATGACCGAATCCTTTAATTGGTTTTTCATAGTTGAAAAAATTCCTGACACAGGTATTGGGATCCCCTCCCAGTGTTTTGAGAATAGCTAAGCTGTATACGTTTTTTCCACCTAGCTCCATAATACCAGTAATTCTAGGCGTGAAATTAGGAGAGTCGGGTTCGAAGGAACGAGTCATTAAGGCTGCCTCAAAGGTTTTTCCAGAACTTATATAATCAAAAACCGTATCCGTTTGGTCGCCATTTGATACTATATGATATTTCCCAATGTTTTTTAAAGGATAGTAAATTATTAGTGAAGGGTCTATCAGTTTGCTTTCATCATAAGCTCTGGTTCTTACAAAACCATCTTCCTCTACAAACACTCTATTTCTACTATTTTCACTGCGGCCCATAATCCAATAAATTTGAAAGAGTTTCGTACCGTCATAAGACATACCCAATACGATTCCCCGGCCGGGATAAACATTATTTTCCAACTTTTCAGCGTTTCTTTGGGCTATTTGCTTCAACATCAGTGTGTTTACTTCCTTTCGAATTACTAGTTTTTTGTTTTTATCAAATACATTTTATATTAATTATTTTATACCAACAAGTGTTAAACACACCAATAAAAAAACCATTACACTATTTGTCATTAGTAAGATTTTTGCTGGCAAGGGGCAAATCATTTATATAGCATTCCTTTTTGTATTTTTTCTGACGCATTTTCGCCTTTAATCAATGAGAGCAAAGTGTAAGCAAAATCAAGAGATGTGGCTGGCCCCCGTGAAGTAATAAAATTCTTGTCAACAACCACACTATCATTTGATATTATAGCTCCCTTCAAATCATCTTCACATCCCGGATAGCATGTGGCTTTTATACCATTGTAGAATCCCATTTTTCCCGGAATTGTTGGCCCGGCGCATATTGCTGCCAGCAAGCCGTTATTCTCCTGGTGCTTTAATAATAAATCCTGCAGAGCTTTCGATTCAGAAAGTTTTTGAACACCCTTACTTCCCCCGGGAAGAACAATCATATCCTCTGAATTGATTTCAAGATCCTCTATGTTTTTATCAGCTACAACCGGGATATTATGAGCACTTAAAACAATTTTATCGCTTTTTATTGAAATCATATTTGTTTCAACATCACCGCGTCTAAGGACATCAACCACTGTCAATGCCTCAATTTCTTCAAAACCATCCGCTAGCATAACATATACTTTCATAATATATTTCCTCCTGTCATAGATTAATTCAATAAGGACTTCTGTCCGCCAATATTATTATAGCCCATAACACATTTTCCTAAAAGACTGCTATAATATAATACATAATAACTAATTTTTTAAAGGGAGTATAACACTTTATGGCAATTTTGAAATTGAAAACTAACGTTGGACACCGGGAAGATAATAGCGTGCCCCAGTTTTCTTTGTCTTACAAAGCAGAAGATAATGAGTCAAATTCAATTAATAGCTATGAAATACTATCAGCACTTAAAGAAAACCATGATGTAGTATTAGAAATAAACACTTCCCTTCTTTTTGAACCGCAAAGAAGTCTTAAGTTTTCACCGGAAGAATTCCTTGAGAAAATTCGGAATCTTGATTTGGAATATTCATGTAGGAAATGTCCGTCACAAGTAAAACAAGATTTTTTCTCTTCCCTATTCGGAGGAAAGAAAACCGTAGATTGCTATGAAATTAACGTCTATGTTCCTGACGCTGTTTGGAAAAGCCAAACTATACGAGATATATTGCCCACCGGTGGGGTTAGATACTATATAAAAAATCAACCCGATGCCCCCCGCAAAGTCTTAGATGAAATGAATCGCATGACCGACAAAGAAAAGTTTATTTACTTTCATTATGTTATATTTGATGTCGTTGAATACAACCAGATGGGCATTTCAAGCAATCATTATGGGATTAATGACATTAAGAAAGTTCTTGGAATATAGCAAGACTGGGTGTACAATGCAAATATATTCTTGAGGAGATTTATATATTTAGATGAATAGTATTGAAAAACGATGTATGAAGAGTTTTACAATAGCATCTATTATAATTATGCTTCTATGTTCGTGCTTACCGGTTCAAGCATGCAGTAGTTTTGCGTATTACGGAGACCAAACACTTTACGGGATGAATTGGGACTACTACACCGGTTATGATGCAACTATTTTTATAAAAACAATAGATGATATAAAAGTATTCAATGTGTTCAACAAAGATGGGTATGATTTTACCGGAATGAATACAAATGGTCTTTTTGCAGCACAACAAATGGTAACGCCTGAAGAGAAGCCGGGTTTTATACAAAACCAAGCTAATGCTGAATTGGAAACAATCTCGATGAAAGATTTGTATAGCACGTCATTATACAAATTCTCTGAAATTGGTGAGATCAATGAGTTTATGCAAAACAAAAGGGTTACTCATACAATGGTTGAACACCATACAATGTTTGCCGATAAATCCGGTTCTGCACAAGTGGTCGAAGTGGGAAAAGATAAAAATATGATCACTAGTATACAAGATAAATTTATTATAATGACCAATTTTATGAACTACTACTATGCGGATACTGACTATAAAAAGATTGTTGCCCGAGGATCTGACCGATATATTGCAGGTTACGATTTTATGCTTGAGAACATTGACACCTTTGATTTCGCTAAAGGAATGGAAATGCTCAAGGCCATGAAATGTGAAGAAACAGGCTTCTATACGCTTTGCTCATTCCTGTACAAACCTGAAACAGATTGCGTTTATGTCGCCGTAAATAGAGATTTTGATAAGATATGGAAAATATCTATCTGGGAAGAAACTGCTGAAACTTTTAAGGGGTTCGAAAGTCCCATGAAAATAAAAATAGACGGGAGTATAAAGCTATCTGATTTAAAAGAGCTTACCTATTATAATCCTCAGACATTAGAAGCGTTTGAGAATAAGTTTATAGTAAAACCAGCCAGCAATATTGAGCTAAACGAAACTTCAAAAATGTATCATAGGCAGGCCGGTCAAAAGAAAATATTTTATATTGCGATTGGAATTTTCTTAATAGGGCTTCCTTGAATAATTCTATTTTCCAAAAGGAGAAGGGCAAAAACTGGCTAGTGAAATTACTAATGACAGACCTATACCGGCAATCAATATCCTCAGTATGATACAAACAGCAACCAACAGATTAAATAATTGAATC
>JAAYNX010000036.1 GCA_012520615.1 Clostridiaceae bacterium
CGGAAGATATAAGCATCAATGGAAGAAAACTACTTGCATTTTCTGATAGCAGAAAAGAAGCTGCTCATTTTGCTTCATATATGGATATTAGATATAATAATTATCTATGGAGGAAAATTATATTAGACGCCTTGGATTCATTAGGAAATACTACTGATGTTACATTTAGTAAATTACATACCAGAATATATAAGGATATTGAGTCACAAAAAGATTTGCTTATAGACAGCGGAGAAGATATTGATGAAACAATTTCTGCTTATATCATGTATGAGTTAATGTCTTTCGAAAGAGCTGTAGGGTTAGAAGGTGTAGGGTTAATTTCTTTTGAATTTCCACAACCTAAGTGGTGGCCTAAAGGCATTTCTATATGTAATCTAAACAGTCAAGAGGTATGGAATATAATTGAGCAATTTTTTAATGGGTTTAGAATTTATAGAAGTATAAACTTTCCTGATAACCTTAGACAAGAGCATACTATTTTTGGACAAAGAACTAAACCAATATATTTTAGATTTGCTGATGCTGATACAAGTAAAGGAATAATGAGTATAAAACCTAAAGAAAATTACAGTAATATGAGGTTTGACTATTTGGTAAAAATCTTTAAAAAGAAAGGATATGATGAAACTACAGCAAAAGAATACGCAAACGAATTTTTAGACAAGATATTTAATGATATGAACCTAATAAAGCTTTTTAAAAAGGACAATACATATATTTCAACCTTTATTAAAAATGAAGGTGATGTTTATCAACTTAATTATAATAAATGGCTGTTCAAAAGAGATAAAAAAATATTTAGATGTAATAAATGTGGCAAAAAGACAACTATTAACATTAATGGTGTTTGTCCATCATATAGATGCAACGGTACATTAGAAAAGTTTAATAAAGAAGTATCAAGATATACTTATTATTCTGACATTTATAATAATATTAAAAAAATACCAATGAAAATTAAGGAACATACTGCTCAGTTATCGACCCAACACGCCTCAGAGGTTCAAAGTTCTTTTGAAAAGGGCGAAGTAAACATTTTAAGTTGTTCTACTACCTTTGAAATGGGAGTAGATGTAGGTAGCTTGGAAGCCGTCTTTTTGCGTAACATTCCACCAGAGACAGCAAATTATATACAAAGAGCAGGACGCGCAGGACGCCGGACTGAATCTACAGCATACATTCTAACTTATGCAAAACGTAGATCTCATGACCTTTATTATTTTCAGAGACCGGAAAGGCTAATTGATGGCAAAATTAAGGCGCCATATATAGAAAGGAATAACGAAAAAATTGCTTTCCGACATATGTGTTCTGTTGTTTTTTCTTGGCTGTTTAGAAAAGATAGCAAATATTTTGAAAATGTCGAAATGATGTTTGCTTTTAATAAGAATTTTATTTCAATAGACAAAAAACTAAGACAAGAACTAAGTTTAAGACCTGCTGAAATATTGAAATCTTTAAAAAACATTCTTGATGTGGAACTTCAAAAACTTTTTGATATAGATAACTGGACATGGGTAGAATCTAGGCTATTGAATGA
>JAAYNX010000047.1 GCA_012520615.1 Clostridiaceae bacterium
AACGGAAGAATCAGAGCCGGAAATCTATGAGATAACAGAAGAGGCAGAGCCGGAGGTCTATGAGATAACGGAAGAATCAGAGCCGGAAATCTATGAGATAACGGAAGAGGCAGAGCCGGAAGTCTATGAGATAACAGAAGAAGTAGAGACGGAGGTCTATGAGATAACAGAAGAGGCAGAGCCGGAAGTCTATGAGATAACAGAAGAAGTAGAGACGGAGGTCTATGAGATAACAGAAGAGACAGAGCCGGAAGTCTATGAAATAACGGAAGAGGTAGTACCACCGATTTATGAAAACCGGGAATATGCTGAACCTGATTTAATAGAAATTCCTGTGTATAGCTCGGACAAACAATCGGATATTATGGAACTTCTTGATAGAGCCTTAGATGCTAAAATTAATCGCAATTTCCAAGATGCAATTTCATCTTACGAGAGCGCACTAATTCTGAATCCAGATGATGAACTTTGTTATCATATTACTTTGGATTTATGCTCGTTATATAAAATAACAGGAAAAAGCGAATCAATATATAAATTATTACAATCCTCGCAGTGTAAATTGTTAACACAGGACAAAAAAGAGGATATTTTGCGAAATATTCAAATTTCTTAACGATTAATCATTGATATCTACAAATTAAACTGATATTATTATATTTAAGTTATCGGATTTGTGATTATTCAATAAATTTATATCCATTAAGGGGGTAGCTGAGGATGAAAACTGCTCAGCAGATTATCGGTTTGCCGGTAGTGAGCATTTTTGACGGGAATGAGATCGGAAAGGTCAAAAACGTCATTATTAATGCTTCGAAAGGTACGATTGACTTTTTTGTCATCGACAGTGGCATCAGGTCACTTGCTGGAGGTGTAATTCCTGCCGACAGAGTATTAGGTATTGGAGAATATGCCTTAACCATTCAACAACCTGACGATATCAGCGATATAGTGAAGATTCCAGCGGCCATTGAACTCATGCAGAAAAATATTACCGTGAGAGGCACAAGGGTATTAACCAAGAAAGGTAGCCTTTTGGGCGAGACTGGCGATATTTTTGTAAATGAGCAAAACACATACAATATTACTGGTGTTGAGTTTGTTCCAGCAAACAACTCAATACAATCAGGGATTATTCCGCGCAGTAGCATTATTACTTTCGGTAAGGATCTTCTTGTGGTTCAGGACGATTTTATTGACCAATTAATTAAGTCGCCGCATGCAATCGATGAGGAGCCTACGGAAGAAAAAAAAAATTTTAGTTTAGAAGCCCAATCTTCTGACTTAGATAATGAGATTAAACATTCAGAGGTAATCAATCCAGAACCAGTACAGGTAATTTCTGTAGAGCCAGAAGAAGAGGCAGACGAAATTTTTAACATTGAACCATTAAATTCGGACAGCAGTTTTCAGATACCGTTTGAAGACAATGAAGCTGAAGAACCCGAAGTAACAATACCTGAAGTTGAAGCTCAAGAAATTGGTGTTACAGAAACAGAAGCTCCAGAAGCCGAAACATCTGAAACCGGATTTGAGATTTCACCAGAGATTTCGACAGAAAATGATAATCAGGAAGAAGAGAAGCCATTAAGCGCAGCAGAACTATTCGAACAGCGCCAAAGACAGTATCTTCTAGGAAAGAAAGTGACAAAGGCGATTTACAGCTCCACAGGCGAAATAATTATTAATAACGGTGAAATCATTACCGAAGAGTTAATTAATAAAGTAAAGGCCGAGGGAAAACTCATTGAGCTTGTAATGAATTATGAAGAGTAATCTATAAAGGTGTAGCAGGCATAGTGATGCTTGTTATGAAGGAATAAGAATCCCACCCGTTATAAAAACAACTAGTTCTTACGGGTCCCGGGTGTCTTAATGTAAATGTTACGGGTCAGGATTTCCTGGCCCGTTTGTTCTAACGGAGATGAGGCAGTATGAAGTTGACAAAAAATTCTTTATGGGCACTCTTAATTATATTTCTGACAATTCTAGGTATCGGCAGCGGCTTTTCGATTCTTTCTGTTTCAAAGATAGAACCGGCAATGGTTAATACAAAAGTCGGGGACGTCACATTGAATGGTGCATCACTTGAATACGCAAGAGAAGTAATATCTGATTTTTACATATCACAAATTGAAAAAAGCGAATTGAAAATTGAGATAAACGGGGTGCTCTTTTCTATTCCGTATCAGGATATCGATGTTAATGTGGATATTGATAAAACCATGGAAAGCTTAGAGCAACAAATGCCTAAGAACGGTTTCGAAAAGTTATTTCAAAGCAAAACAGAAAACGAATTAAAACCTGATTTTATATACAATTCGGGAAAGCTGATAAGAAGATGTGAAGAACTGCTTTCCCACTATAAAGCTGAGCCGGTTAATGAAATTTATAAGATTGATAACGGTTCTTTGGTTTTAGTTCCCGGCATTCCAGGTTTAAGTGTGGATTATGCACTATTAGAACAAGAACTTAAAAACATGATATTTTCCTCAGCGGAGCCATATAGGATAGACATAAACAATTCTTCCGTAATCGTAAAAACATTATCTGAACCTCTTTATAAAGAGCCTTTCATAAAAATAATTTCAAAAAGCAATGTTGAGTTTGATGCTAGTCTTAAAGATAGGGTCATCAATTGCGAAGATAGTATTAAAAATGTAATTATTGAGAATGGCCAAGAACTGAGACTGGATTCCATACTGGACTTTTCTCAATTTACCGCAGACATGGAGAACGATTTATTAAATCGTATTGCTACCACTCTATATCAGGCCGCATTGCCGATTGACGGAATAAAGGTTTTAAATCGCAAGCCGTCGCAAAGAGCAGTCTCATATGCGAAGCCGGGGCTGGAGGCAGTTATAGAGGGGGAAAACGCAAATCTTGTTTTAAAAAATGAAACAGGAAGACCATTGATGCTTATAAGCGAAATAGCTGCAAACAAATTCAATATCTATGTCGTTTCCACAGGTGAAATAAAAACGGGTACTCTGACTGTAGAAAAAAAAGACCCCGTACCACCTTCGGTTATTACAGTGGTGAACAATCTCTTGCCTCCAAATGTAACAAGGGTAATATCGGAAGGTGTACCGGGTTATACAGCTTATGTTATTCGTACAATTGACGGAAATGCCGAGCAAATCTCCCGGGATAAATATTTGCCTTATAGCAGAACAATCGAAGTAGGAGCAAAACCCTTCGATTCAAAGTAAGAGCTACTTCCTACTTACAAAAGTTATGATTACCTATCTTAACTACTAAAGGACGGCTCCAAATCCATTTGCTGGTTGCTGTGGCAGGATTGAAATAGTAAATGCATCCATAGGATGGATCCCACCCGTTTAATGCATCCCTTGCAGCCTTGTATGATTTATCGTCCGGCGGCAAATTTATTTGCCCATCTGAGACCACATCGAAAGCACCAGATTGATAAATCACTCCTGCGATTGTGTTAGGGAATCGGCTGTCGGCAACTCTATTAAGAACCACTGCGCCAACTGCTACCATTCCTTCATAAGGCTCGCCTCGTGCTTCACCGTGTATTAATCGGGCCAACAAATCAACGTTGTTATTAGTGGTTGTTGAAGTTCCAGTGGGTAGACCCAATGCATACAAGGTGGCTCTACCGGCTATACCATCAACTTTAAGACCGTTTTTACTTTGAAAGTATCTGACTGCCTGATAGGTTTGATATCCATACTTTCCATCTACAGCCCCTCTATAATACCCCCAAGCCTTAAGCCTTTTTTGAATTTCTGTTACCTCTCTGCCTTTTGAACCATAATATGATATGGCGGCCTTGCTGAATTGTCTCCTTTCAGCAATGAGATTTGGCAGCAATAGCCCTCCTGCCAATAGTATAACTGCAATAAAATAGACCCACGCAATTTTTGTTTGTCTTTTCATGAGTACCTCCAAATTGAGTATCCATAAAAAGCATTTGCAATAGGTCAAAAATTATACATTAGTTTTAGAAACCGGGGGTTCCATCCAATCCTGTTAGAAAAATTACAACCAGAATTCCTACCAGTAACAGGTCACAATTGCTGCCTTCCATCAGTAGCAATACAATTAGGGCAATCAAAATAATATCATCCTGTTTGAGGTTTCTAAATAAGGATGGTACAAAATGCTGTCGACTGTATTGAGAAGGAAAATGATGGGGAGCTTTGTTATCCACTTCGTAAGGCGGTGGGATGGCGTTAAGACCCCTTGATTTCATTTATATTCACCCCTTTGTATCACGGTTAAATGTAGGCGCAATCGTACCTATTATATTAATAACCTTTAAAAGCTGTATAGCTCCTCCCAAACGCTGTTGCCTCTGAGATCCCAGAAAAGGCTGAATGGAATTCAATAGCGTTATTCTGGAGTCTTTCACATTATTAAACATTCCTATCATTTCATTAGCTTTAGACATTAAGCCCGGGTCAAAACTACTGTCACGGTGAGAGGGGGGCGGTGGTGTATATTCCGCCTTTTCTTCGTTAGAAGAACTCAAACTCGATGGAGAATTTTCATTCTCTGAGCTTTGCCCAGGAGGAACAATACTTTCTACAATATTTTTAAGCCCACTAGTATCAGACACCCCAAACATATCGGCAATTTGCTTAAGTTTTTTATCAAGCTCATCTGCCATAAAATCGCCTCCAAATCTACCTCAGCAATGATCTTAGCCTTTGCGCTATAATGGCTCCGTCAGGACCCAAGACCTTGATTAGTTTTTCAAAGTCTTTTTCTGTGATTCTACTTTTTATCTCATCTAGACTTATTCCCATTTGACTTAGTTTATTCGGATCAAAATCATTTATCTTATCAAGAATTTCATTGGTGTCTATTTGTCCCAGTCTTTTTCTAAGTTCGTTAGGATCCTCCGACCGCAACATTTCCAATGCTTTTTCTAGTTTTTTCTTCTGAATATTTCCGCCTAATTTGTCAAACATGTTATAGTTTTCTGCCATATACTCGCCACACAAAGAAGAACCCCATACGCTATATTTCCTGCGTAATCTAGGACTCTTGCTACTCCGTAATAAAACATCTCATCAAATTGTATGCAGTTGTGCTTGTCATGTTGCATATAAAGTATAAAAAACACTTTGTAGAAAGCAAGAAACAAAAATGGTACTGCGTAAATAGCCAAAGACGTATCTACACAGTACCATAATAATGTTTATTGTTAACATTCACAGCCTCACCGGAAAACTACCCTATCCATTTCAATATTATTCCGTTTAGGTTTGTTTACCAAATGGTAGATTTGATTTCTATGCTTAATAATGATGAATTTCTCGAGTATGTGTTTATTATTTTTGATGGATTAAAAGGATGTATGCTTAATATAGCCATGTTTGTGCCCTTTGGTTTTTTATAGCCGATGATTAATAAAAAACGGAATGTTGTTTCCATATTTATCATGAGTTTTGTGTTTTCGACTGTTATCGAGCTTATGCAGCTGCTTACAATGATTATTGGCATAGCAAGGCCAGGCAGATGCTTTGATGTGGATGATATAATAGCAAATACTTTGGGTGGTCTATTTGGATACCTAGCATATAAATTTGCAATGAAAATAGTATATACGAGAACACCGGAATATAAAAAACAAGGGCGGATTTAAAATCCGCCTAGTTTATACTTGCTAAAATTTTATCCATAGCGGCTATATATAGGTCTATATCTTCTTTGGCAATAATCAGCGGTGGCAGCATACGTATGATATTCTCGCCGACAGAACCAATCAGGAAGCCTTGTTCAAGACATTTTTTCTTTATTTCTACTGCTTTGGGAGAAGCAAGCTGGACGCCTATCATAAGACCTTTGCCACGAACCTCGGTAATTATGGAATGCTTTTCTTTAAGTTTGTTAAGTTTTTCAATAAAGTATTCTCCCATCCGGGTTGAGTTATCACAAAGTTTATCGTTTATAATAGTTGAAAGAGCTGCAAAACCTGCACTGCAAGCCAAAGGATTGCCGCCGAAGGTAGAACCGTGGTCGCCGGGTTCAAAGGCTGAAGCAAAGGGTTCCTTAGCACAGAGCGCACCAATGGGGAAACCGCCGCCCAAGGCCTTTGCTAATGTAAAGATATCCGGTTCTATACCGAAATGCTCATATCCAAACATTTTACCTGTTCTTCCAAGGCCGCACTGCACCTCATCGAAGATCAGCAAGATATCCTTCTCATTGCAAAGCTTACGAACTTGCTTAATATAATCCACATTTGCAGGATTAACACCGCTCTCTCCCTGTATAGGCTCAAGCATAACAGCGCAGGTGTATTCTGTTATAGCTTGGTCAAGCGCTTCGATATCGTTCATTGGAACACTTAAGAACTTTGGAGTAAGGGGGCAATAATTTTTCTGGTATTTTTCTTGCCCTGTTGCTGCTAAGGTAGCCAAGGTCCTGCCATGAAATGACTTCTCCAGAGTAATTATTTCAAATTTCTTTGGCAATCCCTTTTTCCTGTAATAAAGACGGGCAAGCTTTATAGCTCCTTCATTTGCTTCAGCTCCACTATTAGCAAAAAAGACTTTATCGCAGCATGAATTTTCTACTATTAATTCTGCAAGCTTTGCTTGCGATTCGATATAGTAATAATTTGAGCAGTGAATTAGCTTTTGAGCTTGGTCTACAATTGCATTTACCAAAGCCGGGTGAGAATGCCCAAGCGCATTTACGGCGATACCTGCAAGAAAATCATAATAAACTTTTCCATCCATATCCCAAAGCTTCATGCCCTCACCTTTGGTAAAGCAAACGGGTAATCTTTCACCAAAAGTGTTCATAAAATACTTTTTATCCAATGCGATTATATCATTTAGTGTCATAAAAACCGCCTCCTATTTTCATTATAACAAGAAGAAGAATCTCCCTCACCTCGAGATTTCAGTAACGGGTCAGGTCGTTATAAATAATTATACATATTTCTGTATAATTATTCAATGGCTTATGCTAATTATTACTGAAATACGGGTTATAAATACCATAATAATTGAAAAAGATACTAATTGAAAGAAGGGATTTATAGGAATAGAATGGGTATAGTATAGGATATTATTTGTAAAACAGCTTAAATGGACGGTGCTTATATGGAAGAAGCCATTAAGAAAATAATAGAAATTGAAAATGGTGCGCAAAGCCTTATATCAGAAGGATATGCAAAGGCCGAGAAAATCTATATGGATTCCCTCGAAGAGCTCAAAAATATGGAAGCTAATATTGGGGAAATGGCTAATTTCAAAATAGATGAGCTAAGAGAGAAAAGCCGTGCAGAAGCTGATGAAAAGCTTAAGAAAATTAATGAGAGCCAAGAGCGAAAAATTCATATTCTTGAGGATTATGTGGAAAACTACCGAGAAACTTGGGAAGACCAGATATTCAACCGGATTCTCGGAAGGTGAAATTATGTTGAAAGAAATGAAATACGGAGCATTGTCCGGCAAATCAAGAGCAATGTTCGGGAGGCTGCTAGGCTGGAATGACTACATTGCATTAATGCAAATGAAGAATATCAGTGAAGTGGTATCATATCTAAAGCACAATACCCATTATAGTGCTATTTTTACTGATGTTGATGAGAGTGACGTACATAGAGTAAGCTTGGAAAACACCCTAAAGAAAAGCTTAATTCTCGATTATTCTAAACTTCTTAAATTTTCCAGAGGTCAATTAAAGGAGCTTATAAATACTATTTATCAAAAAACTGAAATTGAAAGTATAAAGCTCATTTTAAGAGGGTTTGAAGCCGGAAATGTTGATTATAACACTCTTGAAGAATCTCTTGTATTCTTGGCAAGGCATGACAAGCTGAATATCCATAAGCTTGCACTTTCCAAGGACTTAGAGGAGTTTCTTTCGAGACTGCGTGGTACAAGCTATTATGAATTATTGAAACCGTTTATTTACGATAACACAGAAACGCGTCTTTTTAATATGGAGATGACCTTAGATCTTTACTACATCAGAAGCTTGAATACAACATATGAAAGACTGTTGGATAAGGCTGATAGTGCTATTGTAAAAGAATTACTGGGAATTGAATCAGATATATATAATGTTTTTTGGATTTATAGAAGCAAAACTTTTTATAATATCTCAAATGAGGTAATAAAAAGTTATTCAGCACATATAAACAACAGGCTAAATAAGAAGGTATTAGAGCGTTTGCTGAATGCATCTAATGTTGAAGAATATATTGCCGTATTGAAAAAAACACCCTATGGATTCTTATTTGAAGGCCAAGATCAACTGCTATTTGAGCATAATTATTTAGAATATATTTACAAGCTTCACAGAATGTATTTTCGAAGGCAACCGTTTTCTGTAGCTTGCATAATTTCATACTTAAGATTGAAAGAGCTGGAGCTGTCAAATATCATTTCAATTATTGAAGGTATTCGTTATGGTCTGTCAGAGGGAATGATTCGGAAATTTGTGACTGGAATGAATCGCAGCAGAGAAAGGATGTCGGGTAATGGCTATTGAGAAAATGAAATATATCAGAATAATGGGGCCAATAAACAAATTCGAAGAATTTGTGCTTAAGCATGTAATCAATAGAAATATTGAACTCGAGCCTGCTTATAAACGCCTTAATGTTCCGGGCTTAATACCGTTTGAAGAAGATCGCTCGCTTGACAACCTGCTTAAAAGGATGAATGTTCTAAATGAAAAATTTCAAGTTAAAATAAAGGTCTACGATAAAGAGGCAATAGAAAAAGTAGTTTTGAATCCTATTGATACTATTGGTATTGAGAATTTTGTAAAAGAAATAGAGGATAAGCTGTCAAACTACAGAAAAGAGTCAGAGGTGGATAAGGCTGATATTAAAGAAAGGGAACAGATTATTAAGCAAATACTTCCTCTTTCTAACCTGAATATAGATATTGATAAACTTTTTCATTTTTCTTTTATGAAATTTCGCTTCGGTAAAGCCCCGAAGGATTTATACAACAGGCATAAGAAATATCTTGAAGGTTTAGATGTTGTTGTTGTACCGGTATCAGAAGAGGACGAAAATATTTGGCTGTCATACTTTATGCCTGCTTCAGTCTCCCCGGTAATAGATAATGTTTTTGCTACTATGGGATTTAATAGGGTAAGGATTTCCGACGAGGTTAAAGGTACTCCGAAAATTACGATTGAAAAAATGAAATCAGAAATTGAGAAACTAAAATTAAAACTTGAACAAGATCGGAAAGAAATAGAAGAATATTTAGCTTATAAAAAAGAGGACTTTGTCAGGCTATTTCATAAAGTAAAATATATTGACAAATTGAATGAGGTCAAAAAGCTTTGTTCACACAGCAAAGAAAGCTTTTTCATGATAGGTTGGATGCCGGATGCAGATTATAACAATCTATCTAAAGAAATAGATGGCCTAGCCCAGATAGCACTTGACTGCGAAGATCCAGAAGGTGTTGTTGACGCCAGACCTCCCACTATAATGAAGAACAACAGATTCTTTAAACCTTTCGAGAGTTTGGTTACCATGTATGGTCTTCCCACAGCAAATGAGATAGACCCAACACCATTACTTGCCATAACCTTTATTTTGATGTTCGGTTTCATGTTTGGCGATGTAGGGCAGGGTGCGATTATCGCAATACTAGGATTAGTATTATATAAAACGAAGAAGATGCCATTAGGCGGTGTGATGTTTTATGTAGGGATATCTTCTACGGTTTTTGGGTTTGTTTACGGAAGTGTCTTTGGAAACGAGGAAATTTTAGCACCAATATGGTTAAGCCCTCTTCACAGCAAGTCCAACATAAACACTATACTGTATGTTGCAGTTGGATACGGCGCTTTTATAATAATCATAACCATGGTAGCAAACATAATTAATAATATAAAAATGCGCAATTGGGGCAAATTGCTTTTTGACAAAAACGGTCTTGCCGGTTTAATTTTCTATGGAGGCCTTGTAGCTGTCATACTAGTTTTCATAAAAACAGGCAGATTTGTATTATCGGGATTAATACTTGTATTGGTAGTATTTATTCCAACTTTTATGATTTTCTTTAAGGAACCTCTGGAGAACTTGATTTTACGGAAAGACCATATTATGCCCCATGAAAAAGGTATTTACTTTGTCGAGTCGGGCTTTGATATTTTCGAAACCTTACTTTCTTTCTTTTCAAGCACTGTCTCATTTGCGAGAGTAGGTGCCTTTGCCCTTAACCATGCTGGCCTGTCCCTTGCCGTATGGACTTTGTTTGGGATGATGAGGGGAGTGGGAGGAATATTGGTTGTTATCCTTGGGAATATCATTACGATAGGGCTGGAAGGTTTAATTGTAGGTATTCAATGTATGCGTCTTGAGTTTTATGAGATGTTCGGTCGTTATTATATTGGCGAAGGCCATGAATTTAAACCGGTAAGGGTTTCGGAAGAATAATTGGAATCAGCTGGCAAAATACTGCCAGTTAGAATATTAAAAATAATAGACTGTGGAGGTCATTTTTATGGGATTTGTATTAATCGTTGCATTGGCACTGGTATTATCAACTATTGGCATTGGAGTTACTTGTGTGAATAAAGGAATTAAGGGCAAAAACTACAAGCAGCTGATGGGTATGAATATTACTGCTATGGTTGGAATTTTGATTGTGTCAACAATAGTATTGTTATCCGGCGGAATTTCTGCTTCTGCGGCGGAGGGAACCCAGGCAGCGGCTTCATCAGCCGATGGACTAAAATATATTGCCGCTGCTCTTGCAATAGGTATTTCTGCCATAGGTTCGGGTATAGCTGTTGCATCAAGTGGTGCTGCCGCATTAGGTGCATTAAGCGAAGATCCTAAAATCTTTGGTAAAGCATTCGTTTTTGTCGGTCTGGCCGAGGGTATCGCAATTTACGGGCTTATAGTTTCAATACTCATTCTTAACGCATAGTTGGGGAATCGATAATGAAGATGTTTCTTATTAGTGACAATCTAGATACAAGAATAGGTATGCGGCTGGCCGGAGTGGATGGTGTTATTGTTCAGGGGCGGGAGGAAGCTCTTGATGCCTTAAAAAATGCCATGGCCGATAAAGACATAGGTATTATTCTGGTTACAGAGAATTTAGTTGAGCTTATTCCGGATGTTATCTCGGATATTAAGCTAAACCGCTCAAGGCCGCTGATTGTGGAAATTCCGGATCGTCATGGTACAAGACGGCCGCCTGATTACATTATGGGGAAGGTTAATGAGGCTATTGGAATCAAGCTATAACATTACGGCTCATCTGCCTAGCAATAAGCTAGGATTTAACTCAATCTATCAGACGTATTAATGGATGTGGTACCGGGAAGGGTTTTTATGAACAAAATCGAGGAAAAGTTTAATAAGTTTTCATACATGGTTATGAAAGAAGCTGATGCCAAGAAAAAAGAAATGATATCAAAGGCTGAAAAAGAAAGAGCTGAAATGATTTCCGAAAAAGAGAGGATATTATTAAAGAAAGCCTACGATCATATTCATGAAGCCATAGCTAAAATAGAGAAAGAGCATAATGAAGAAGTATCTAAAGCTATTTTAGCCAGCAAACAGGCTGTTTTCAACCGACGTCAGGAAATACTGGAATCGGTGTTTTCTAATGTAAGAAAAAAACTGGATATCTTTAAACAAAGCGAAGAATATAAGGTCTTTATGATAGAAACCATAATGAAGGGTTTAGAGAAAACCGGCCAAGGTGAAAAACAAGTTTTTATTGACGGTGAAGATATTCCAATTGTTGAAGAAATCAAGGCTAAATCGGGTGTAACATTTGATTTGTTGGAGAGCGAGGAGCAACTCCTAGGAGGATGTCTAATCTGTAATAAGACCAAGGGCATAATGTATGATTACTCTTTTGTTAATCGCCTAGAAGCTGAAAAATCAGCATTTTTAGAAAACTATGGACTTTCTATTGACTAATTGATGAAAATCACACTTACAAAAACTGAGGGTAGTTAGATGGAAAATACATCACAAGGTACTATATTTGGAATAAACGGTCCTGTAATTAAGGTGCGAGGAAAGCATGCATTTCAGATGCTTGAGATGGTGCTGGTGGGTCATGACAGGCTAATTGGTGAAGTTATCAGGGTTTTGGAAACCGAAACTATTGTTCAGGTTTATGAAAATACCACGGGACTTAAACCCGGCGAACCCGTAATTTCAACCGGTAAACCCCTTACAGTAAAGTTAGGCCCCGGCATTATCGGTAATGTTTTTGACGGTATTGAAAGGCCTCTTGCGCAAGTTGCTAAAAACACAGGCATCTTCATAACCCGCGGAAACGTTATGGATAATCTCGACAGGGAAAAATTATGGGATGTCAGAATACTGGTCAAGCCCGGGGATTATGTAACCCAAGGTAAGGTTTTAGCCGAAGTAAAAGAAACCGAATCCGTAAACCACAAGATTATGGTTCCTCCAAATGTTAAAGGAGAGATAATTGAAGCTGCAAGCGACGGTTTATATAATATTGATAAAATTATTGTAAAAGTTAGAGACGGGAAGCAGGTACATAACCTTACCCTTGTCCAAGAGTGGCCCGTACGGGAGCCGAGGCCGTATTATCACAGACTTCCGCTGGATATACCTCTTATTACAGGGCAAAGGGTCATAGATACATTGTTTCCTATGGCGAAGGGGGGAGCGGCGGCTATCCCCGGAGGGTTTGGAACGGGAAAAACGCTTACCCAGCACCAACTAGCCAAGTGGGCAAATGCAGACATTATAGTTTATGTCGGCTGCGGAGAACGGGGTAATGAAATCACCGAGGTTTTAGAGGATTTCCCTAAACTTATTGATCCCAGAAGCGGAAGACCTCTAATGGAAAGGACTGTGCTTATCGGCAACACCTCTAATATGCCTGTTGCCGCAAGAGAGGCATCTATTTATACCGGGATTACCCTAGCCGAATATTACCGCGATATGGGCTATGATGTTGCGATCATGGCTGATTCCACATCACGCTGGGCTGAAGCTCTAAGAGAAATATCAGGTAGGCTTGAGGAAATGCCGGCAGAAGAAGGCTTTCCCGCATATCTGCCTTCCAGATTATCCGAATTCTATGAAAGAGCCGGGCGAGTTGAGACTTTTAACGGAACCGAAGGGTCTGTTTCAATAATTGGAGCTGTTTCACCTCAAGGGGGCGATTTCTCCGAGCCAGTGACCCAAAACACAAAACGATTTACCAGGTGCTTTTGGGCACTTGATAAGGCGTTGGCATATACGCGGCATTATCCTGCAATCAATTGGATAAACAGTTACAGCGAATATAACGACGACCTTTCCGATTGGTATAGCAAAAATGCTCACGTAGAATTCACAGATAAGAAGAAAGAAATAAGCCGGATTTTGCAAGAAGAAGGCAAGCTATTGGATATAGTTAAGCTTATAGGAAGCGATATTCTCCCTGACGAGCAGAAGTTGGTGCTTGAAACAGCTAAGGTCATAAGGCAAGGCTTCTTACAGCAAAATGCCTATCACGAACAGGATACCTATGTTCCTGTTAAAAAGCAGTATTTGATGATGGACTCTATACTTAGACTGTATGAAAAGGCAATGATGCTTGTAAACCTTGGAATACCGGTTTCTGTTATACGCAGATCCGGTGTGTTTGATGAAGTTATTCGCATTAAATATAATATTTCTAACGACGATCTTGGTGCTTTTGATGAGCTTAACAGGCGATTAGAGAAAACTCTTGAAGAAATAGAAGCGGAATATAAATAAGATGTGTGGGGTAGTCCCACAAGTTCTTGTTTTTACATCGGGAAGGATAAGAAAAACAATGAATGTTGAATACATGGGGTTAAAAGAGATTTCAGGGCCATTGGTAGTAATTGATGGCGTAAAGGACGCTTCCTATGAAGAAATGGTTGAAATCACCGTTGGAAAAAATAAACGACTTGGCCAAATAATAAAGATTGATGGTGAATTATGCGTAGTACAAGTATTTGAAGGCACGCGAGGTATTTCACTTGAAAATACCCGTTCTAAGCTTTTAGGCAAACCTTTGAAAATGCCCTTATCAAAGGAGCTTTTAGGTAGGGTGATGGACGGGATAGGAAGGCCTGTAGATGAGCTTGGAGAGATTTACCCGGAAAAGAGCTGGGATATCAACGGTGAACCTATTAATCCTGTAATGAGGGAATATCCAAGAAATTTCATTCAGACAGGCATATCATCTATTGACGGGCTCACTACCCTTATCCGCGGCCAAAAGCTTCCTGTGTTTTCAGGCAGCGGGCTTCCCCATAATCAATTAGCCGTCCAGATTGTACGCCAAGCAAAGATAAGCGATACCGAGAATGAGAACTTTGCGGTTGTTTTTGCTGCAATGGGGGTAAAGCATGATGTTGCTGAGTATTTCAGACAAAGCTTTCAAAAAAGCGGAGTTTTAGACAGAGTGGTTATGTTTTTGAATCTTGCCAATGACCCGGTTGTAGAAAGAATAGTAACTCCAAGATGTGCTTTGACTGCCGCCGAATACTTGGCATATGAGAAAAATATGCATGTACTGGTTATTATGACCGATATGACATCCTATGCCGAGGCTCTGCGAGAAATTTCATCATCAAAGGGCGAAATTCCTTCCAGAAAAGGTTACCCGGGGTATTTATACAGCGATTTAGCTTCGCTTTATGAACGGGCAGGTATGGTCAAGGGCTGCAAGGGCTCTATAACTCAAATACCTATCCTTACCATGCCAAACGATGATATTACCCATCCCATCCCGGATTTAACAGGATATATTACTGAAGGACAGATTGTATTGGATAAGAATCTCTCTCAAAAGGGCATTTATCCTCCGGTCAGCATTCTTCCGTCTCTTTCCCGTCTTATGAAAGATGGTATTGGTGAAGGATATACAAGAGCAGACCATCCCCAAGTTGCAAATCAGCTTTTTGCGTCCTATGCCAAAGTACAGGAGGTTAGAGCCCTGGCTTCGGTAATAGGAGAAGAAGAATTAAGTGAAATTGATAAGCTCTATATGAAATTTGGGCGAAAATTCGAGGAAAATTTTATATCACAGGATTTTAGAGAAAACCGGAGCATTGAGGAAACGCTGGATCTGGGGTGGACACTATTGAGACTGCTTCCTAAAGAGGAATTGGATCGTATTTCACCGGATACAATAGCTAAATACTATGACATTTCCGAATCAGGGGCAGGTGATTTTTAAATATGGATATGACTTTATTTCCTACCAAAGGAAACCTGTTAATCGCTAAAAAATCACTGGCTTTATCTCGTCAGGGGTATGAACTATTAGACAAAAAACGTAATATTCTGGTTCGAGAAATGATGAATATGGTTGATAAAGCAAGGAAACTGAATGATGAAATTCAAGAAGTCTTTAATGAAGCCTACGAAGCTCTCCAAGATGCAAACATTAGTTTGGGGATTTCAATTGTTCGTCAAATAGGGTTTGCCATACCGGAAGAAAATAGTATTCAAATACGGGACCAGAGTGTTATGGGGGTTGAAATACCAATTGTTTCGATTAACGAAAAAGATATTCAGCCACATTATGGCTTTCGAATGACTAATGGCACTCTTGATATTGCCAGGAAAAAGTTTGAGCATGTTAAATATCTCACGGCTCAACTGACTGAGATTGAAAACTCCATATACAGGCTGGCCACTAATATAAGGCGTACTCTTAAGCGCACCAATGCTCTTAAGAATATAATGATTCCAAAGTACGAAGATATTACTGCTACAATAGCAAATGTCCTTGAGGAAAAGGAGAGGGAAGAGTTCTCAAGACTGAAGGTTATTAAGGGTAAGTGCGGCAGTGGTTATTAGTGATGGTAGGGCAGAGGAGACTTTTGACACCTTCTAAATTATCGTTGACATAAAAGAATTGAAACTGTATGATAGACATAATTAATAAAGACAAAAAAGCAATGAAGGAACCTCTATAATTTTTATTCCTTTAAGAGAGCTTGTGTTTGGTGCAAACAGGCAGGAATTTTATTATAGGTATCACTCCGGAGCTCGTTACCTGAGATAACTTGTAAGGTAACGCGTAAGCCACGTTACAGGCAAGGGTTTGTCAGAACCTTAAAGAGGGCTTTATATTAAAGCTAAAAATGGGTGGTACCACGGGTTATAGGCTCGTCCCAGCAACATAAAGTAATGTTGTTGAGATGAGCTTTTTTTATTTGATTATTTTTTAGTAACAAGGAGGATAAGGGAATGAATGATAGGATAATTGAAATTGCACAGCGAATTAGGGGCTTAAGAGAGGATATCGGCGTTTCAGTAGCAGAAATGGCACAGCTTGTAGAAGTCACAGAGGAGGAATACTTAAGCTATGAGGATGGCAATAGAGATTTTTCCTTTACATTTCTGTACAAGGTTGCTGATCGCTTAGGGGTTGATATCAGCGAGCTTCTAACTGGAAGCAGCCCTACTCTTTCGGTATACACCCATGTGAAAAAGGGAAAAGGACTTTCAATTGAGAGAAGAAAAGGGTTGAAATACCAGAGCTTGGCTTATCTTTTCAAGAATAGAAATGCTGAGCCCTTCTTGGTAGAGGCTGTTTATGACGAAGCAGCGGATAAGTCGGAAATTCTACAAAGAAGTCATGATGGCCAGGAATTTGATTATATTCTAAGCGGGTCATTGAAAGTTAAAATTGATAACCACGAGTTTATCATGGAAGCAGGAGATTCAGTTTATTATGATGCTTCACACAAACACGGCATGGTCGCCACAAATGGTGAAACATGTGTGTTCCTGGCAGTGGTAATCAGAGATCAGAACGGGAGGATGGGCTAATGTCGAGGCTATATAAGGAATACGTAATTGAGACACTGGATAAAGAAGGTAATGTTGAAAAGGTTAGTTTTAAAAAAGATAAATACTATAACTTTGCTTATGATGTGGTTGACAGGCTTGCCGCTGAAAAACCGGAAAAAATGGCAATGGTTTGGTGCAATGAAGCCGGGGATGAGAAGTTTATCACGTTTAAGGATATGAAAGAAAACAGTGATAAAACCGCCTCGTTCTTTCAGAGCTTGGGGATTAAAAAGGGTGACGCAGTAATGCTGATTTTAAAGCGCCATTACGAATGGTGGTATTGCATGATGGCACTTCATAAACTTGGAGCTATTGCTATTCCTGCTACTAACCAGCTAATGGTAAAAGATATTGTTTATCGTGTCAATGCTGCCAGCATTAAAGCTGTAGTCTGTACCGCCGAGGGGCAAATCTCAGATTTGGTTGATGAGGCGCAACAAGAAACCGAGACCCTTACCATCAAGGTTCTTGCAAGAGGAAAGAAAGATGGCTGGTCAAACTATGAAGAGGGCATAGCCGGGGCTCCTGCTTTTGTGGCTCCAACAGGGGAAGACAGACCACAAGCCGAAGAGATAATGTTGATGTATTTCTCATCGGGAACAACGGGTATGCCAAAGATGGTAGCCCATAATCATTATTATTCCCTTGCTCATATTCCCACCGCGGTGTATTGGCATAATGTAGAACCTGAAGGATTACATTTAACAGTTGCCGAAACCGGTTGGGGCAAAGCAGTTTGGGGCAAATTATACGGCCAGTGGCTTGCAGAAGCTGCTGTATTTACCTTTGACTTTGACCGCTTTCACCCCGACGAAATGTTGGAACGTATAGCAAAATACAAGGTAACTACCTTCTGTGCTCCTCCTACTATTTACAGATTTCTTATTAAAGAGGATCTTTCAAAATATGATCTTTCATCGGTAAAGTATTGTACCACTGCAGGGGAGGCTTTGAATCCCGAAGTATTCAACCGTTTTAAGAAACTGACGGGAATAAAACTTATGGAAGGCTTCGGCCAGACAGAAACAACACTTTGCTTAATGACATCATATTGGATGGAACCTAAGCCCGGGTCTATGGGTAAACCATCTCCCGGATATGACATGGACCTTGTGGACGAGGACGGAAATAGTGTTGAACCCGGTCAGGTAGGAGAGATTGTTTTAAGACTGGATGATGGGAAACCTTCGGGATTGATGATGGAATATTACAGAGATCAAGAAAAAACCGATCAGGCTATACATGACGGGCTCTATCACACAGGAGACACTGCTTACAAAGATGAGGACGGCTATTTCTGGTACGTTGGAAGAACAGATGACATCATAAAATCATCAGGATACCGCATAGGGCCATTTGAGGTTGAGAGTGTAATCATGGAGCATCAGTCTGTTCTGGAGTGTGCTGTTACCGGTGTTCCTGACCCTGTAAGAGGCCATATTGTAAAAGCCACTATTGTATTGGCTAAGGGTTATGAGCCCTCTGAGGAATTAATGCATGAGATTCAGGATTATGTAAAAACCCATACTGCTCCTTACAAATACCCTCGCATTATCGAGTTTGTGAAGGAATTGCCCAAAACTATCAGCGGCAAAATCCGCCGCACCGAAATCCGGGCAAAAGACCAGGGATAGACAGGGGGACGGTGACCTGTCCTCTTGTCCTCTTCGGAACCGTTGTCGACAGACTGTGGGAAAACTATCAATAGTATAAAACCTATGCGAGTTTAGCGGCTGTAGATTGCTGCGATTTAGCGCTCCATCTCCAACATTCAGTTTCCAGTCGCGCTCGCTACGCAATCCTTGCTTCGCTTTAAATCGCAGCAACCACGCCGCTTATTTACGATTGCATAATATAATATTATAACCTGTATGTTGAAACAGTTTTCGCACAGTCTGTCGATGTCATGCGTGAAGCGGAGCATGATTGCGTAGCGACCGCAAATAATTTCCGGATGAAATTCCTGAGCGGCACGCATGATATCGGCAAAAGGTTCAATAGCGATACGATGGGGTACTGTTTTAATAGGAGACTCCAATATTTTACACCTTGCTTGTGACCTAAATATGCTATATAATAAAACTTACCGTGCTAGACGGGGAGTTAGCGGTGCCCTGTATCCGCAATCCGCTATAGCGGAGTTGAATCCCTGTCTGAGGCTTACAAGTGTAGAGTCAGTTTATGTTGCAAGGTACAATGAAGATTGGGTCTTGCGCAATTCAGAACTGTGAACCCCGTCAGGTCCGGAAGGAAGCAGCGGTAAGCGGAACCTCTGGGTGTGCCGCAAGTTTGCCTGGTTCGAGTATGCTGCGCATGGTACGTTTGTACTTGTCTGTCGAGGACAGGTGCACGGTTTTATTTGTAAAAAACGAGGTTTGCCCTCGTTTTTTTGTTTCTAGCGAATCATATTCTTTATCCGTGCTGTACTCTTTTCATTATAGCTGATCCCTTGCGAAGCCTTTATTTAACTGATAAACTGTTAATACAGCAAAACAGATTTGCTGATTTTTGCACACGAATTTTTGCAATAAAAGGAATGATTTTATGGCACATATGGCACTTTATCGTAAATGGAGACCAATGACCTTTGAAGATGTTATAGAACAACGTCATATTGTGACCACCCTGAAAAACAGTATTAAAAATAATACCGTTAGCCATGCTTATTTGTTTTGCGGAACAAGAGGGACCGGAAAAACAACTTTGGCTAAAATATTTGCCCGTGCTATCAATTGCCTCAACCCCTCAGATGGAAGCCCCTGCAATGAATGTTTGACTTGTAAGGGCATATTAGATGGTTCGGTTATTGATGTTATTGAGATAGACGCTGCTTCCAACAATGGTGTGGACGATGTTAGGGAAATAAAAGAAGCAGTAATGTATGTACCAGCGGTAACCCGTTATAAGGTATATATTATAGACGAGGTTCACATGCTTTCTACAGGTGCCTTTAATGCTTTGCTGAAGACATTGGAGGAGCCTCCCGCTAATGTGGTGTTTATTCTGGCCACAACCGAGCCTCATAAGCTCCCGGCTACTATTCTGTCAAGATGCCAGCGTTTCGATTTTAAAAGAATAACTAATAAAGGCATTGAAGAAAGACTAAAGGATATAGCCAAGGATTGTGGTGTTTCAATTGAGGATGATGCCATCAGGCTAATAGCAAGAATTTCTGAGGGTGGTATGAGAGATGCTATAAGCCTCTTGGATCAGTGTATTACTATTGGCAATACTGAGATTACTCACAAGGAAGTTATAGAAATATCAGGTTTATCTGCTGCCGAAGCGGTAGATAGTTTTGCCAAAGCTATTGTAAACAAAGATGCTCATATAGCTCTTAATGCTATTAAGGATGCAATGGAGGAAGGACGCGATCTCAAGCCTTTTTGCAATCAGCTTATTATGTGGTTCAGAAATTTGATGCTAATAAAAACCGGTGGAGAAGCACTAAGTCTGGTTGATTTGAGCGACGAAGAACTCCGCCCCATAAAAGAAGCCGCAAATATAATTGATTTTGATCGCACTTTAAAGGTTATTCAGGAATTATCAGAAACAGAAAGCCAATTAAGATGGGCTGAAAACCCGCGGATTATTATGGAAGTTACAGCAGTTAAGCTGTGTTCTGATGTTCCGGTGTACACAAGCGATTCTGATGATGTTTTATCAAAATTTGAGCTAAGGCTCCGACAAATAGAAGAGAGGGTATCTCAAATTCAGCAGGGTGTAGCTATAAAACCTGGTCATACTGCAAAAAAAGCCCGACCTGCCAATTTGGATTCTGAAAAGCCCAGTCAGAATGAAGAGAAAAAGATAGTGAAAAAAAGCAAGGAAGGCGATTCAGGGGCAGGAAATATTAATAAACTGCAGGAATGGCCGGAAGTTATTGAATATATTCGCTCTCAAAATAAGATGAAGGTTTATGCATACCTTTTGGATACATGGTGCTTCATTTCAAAAGATGGGACAGCAAATGTTGTGGTTCAGGGCGATGATGCTCTGAAGAAGACTGTACTTAGCCGAAATGACAGCCTTGATGTTATTAAAAATGCACTTGGTAATGTTTTAGGACATGAGACAAATGTGAAAGTCATCGAAGAAAAAAAGATGGATACAGTATCTAACGAAAATGAGGCTGACCCTGTGCTGGAAAGAATAAAGCAATTAGCCTCGGATAATAATATCCCGTTGAATATTGAAGAATAGTCTTATTACAGGGAGTCATCAGACAAAGAAAAATAAACGCAGGAGCTCATTAATAATCGGCTCCCGCGCTTTATATAAGGTCTATGCTAAAGGTAAATATATTACTTCATTAATATAAATACATTCAAACTGTCGAACTGTTTGCTGTGCATGCTGTAGTTCATGATGTGGCTCAAAATGTTGGTCTTGATGTAGCCTTTGTTGTCGCTCATGTTGTAAGTCCTGTTGTCGATCCTGTTGTTCGTTATAATGTGGCCTAAGCTGTGATCCATGATGTTGCTCAAAATGTTCGCCTTGCTGTGGTCTATGCTGTGCCCTGTGCTGTAACTCCTGATGTCGGCCTTGTTGTACCCTAAGATGCGGTCCATGTTGTAGACTGTGCTGTACCCCTTGATGTTGACTAAGCTGTCGTCCTTGTTGTTGCCTTGCTGCAATTATTTCTCTCTTGCTATTATCATTTAACTTCTCTGTTGCAATATCTTCATTATGCCTATATGCCTTATGTATCAAATCAATGCTAAGAAGTCTATTTAACCTTTGACGATATTTAAGTATTTCTTTAATGTAATTCTTTTCGTCTAAAAGTATCATGTCTGGCTGCTTTATTGGTCTGTCTCTATATTTGGCATATTTACCGCCCCTAAGTGTATACACGTCTTAATGTAGTTCATATTGACAACAGCAATAAAGAAAATTTAAGACAACTTTATAATAAATCATGAATACAAATATAACTATGAAATTAATAAGGAAAATACCCCGAAAAAAACAAGATTGTTCTTTTATTTGGTGCTTTTTAAAACCAATATCGTAATTGCTGGTGAAAAAAATAGAATAAGAAAGTATTATTTTTTTAATAAATAATGGTTTTTTGCTTGACAACTGGCTAAACTAATTGATATATTAAATCAGTTAAGTGGTATTCATATCTTAGTTATTTCCCAAAGATGTATTTGCAAACGGAATTTGAATAAATATGATACTGTTTATATTTTCAAACACGAAACTCAATCTTGAGGTAGTGATTAACTTATTTAAGCTTAATATAAAAAATTCTATGAACTTATTTTTCATGCGAGAATGCAATAAAATATTAAAGTTTACACAAGGCGGTGTATTATGAAAGACAGGTCCATTCTTGAGGGCAAATCCCTTGAAGATCTCAGGTATATTGGAAAAATGCTGGGGATAAAAAGCTTGACTAAGTACAGAAAAGCAGAATTGATTGATATGATTATCAGTACGGGAGAAATACCTCAAGCTAACGCTAAAGCTAAGGAGAAGGCTGCTTCCGATATAAAGGCATCATCGGAGGAAAAACCTAAGGAATCCCCAAAGGATGAATCCAAACCAAAGGTAGAAAAAGAAGAACCCACAGAAAAGAAGAGAAGAGGCAGACCTAAGGCTGCTTCAACTACAGAAAATGTAGAGTCTAAGGAAAAGGCTGAAGAAAAGGTTGAAGAAAAGGTTGAAAAGCCTGATAAAAAGCTTGAGGAAAAGGTTGATGAGCCAAAGATTGAAGGGTCAGAGCCTGAGACACAAACCAAAAAACGTCGAGGCCGTCCAAAAAAATCAGTGGAACAACCTGAAGAAGCTGTAATTGTCTCGGCAGAAGCTAATGAAACTAAAAAAGAGGATGCTGATGCTATACAATCTAAAGAGTCTAGTGATGAAACTGTACCTGCTAAGCGTCATACAAAAACTACACATATTAAAATAGGAGCTGTCAAAGAAAGCGCTAGTGTAAAAGAAGATGCCCAGAGCTTCGAAAATGCCAATGTTACCGACGATACTCAAAGTACAGAAGCCAAAGATTCATCGGCTACCTCAAATGATGATACAAAAAAAGTTGAACCTGTAAACGAAGCAGAAAAAGAAAAGTCAGAAGATAATGGAGAGAGCGAAAGCAAAACATACAGGTTTAGCAAGAATAAGGATCTTTCTCGTTTGGAAAGTGAAAATCCTGTTACAGGTATTCTGGAGGTTCTCCCTGATGGCTATGGATTCTTACGTGGCCACAATTATCTTTCCGGACCCAAGGATATCTATGTTTCACCCTCACAAATTCGCAGGTTTAATCTTAAAACCGGTGATAGAATTGTGGGAAAGGGCAGAATTCAAAAAGAAGGAGAAAAGTTTCAAGCCCTTTTGTATGTGTCTTCTGTAAACGGTGATCCTCCAGAAGTTGCACAAAGAAGACGGCCGTTTGAGCTGTTAACACCAATTTACCCAGATGAACGTATTACACTTGAATCTGATCCCAAAGAATTATCAACTCGCTTAATTGATCTCATTGCTCCCATAGGGAAAGGCCAGCGCGGTCTTATAGTTTCGCCTCCTAAAGCGGGTAAAACAATATTGTTAAAGAAAATTGCAAATGCAATAACTGCAAAGCATCCAGAAATTGAAGTAATAGTGCTTTTAATTGATGAGCGCCCGGAGGAAGTCACCGATATGCAGCGCTCCATCAAGGGAGATGTAATTTACTCAACCTTTGACGAAGTTCCGGAACATCATATCAAGGTTGCTGAAATTGTTCTGGATAGGGCTCAGCGTCTTGTAGAACATAAAAAAGATGTGGTAATTCTTATGGATAGTATTACCCGCTTGGCACGAGCTTATAATCTTACCATACCTCCGACAGGCAGAACTCTTTCAGGTGGTTTGGATCCCGGAGCTCTACACAAACCGAAGCGTTTCTTTGGTGCTGCACGTAATATCGAAAATGGCGGTAGTTTGACAATAATAGCCACAGCTCTTATAGATACTGGCAGCCGTATGGATGATGTTATTTATGAAGAGTTTAAAGGAACAGGTAATCTTGAGTTGCACCTAGATAGAAAACTATCAGAAAAGCGAATTTTCCCGGCTATCGATATAAACCGCTCAGGTACAAGAAGAGAAGAACTGCTGCTTTCCCAGAAGGAGCTTGAGGGAATCTGGACTATACGAAAGGCCATGAGTAATGTTGGTACAGCTGATGTTACCGAAATGATTGTCAACAGGCTTATGAATACAAAGTCAAACGAGGAGTTTGTAAAGGGTATAAATACCGCATTGACCCAACAAAGGGATAAAAACAACTATGACACAATGTATAAGTAAAAATTGTAAGCAGGGCTAACTTAAAAGGTGCGGCATCAATTGATAACACTAATGAGATGATTTTTACAATCGAAGCTACAATGCTTGCATTGAAAGAGCCATTGTGGTAAAATACCAATCGACGCTTTTTTAATGTTTATAGAAAAGTATAGTTTTAATAAATGAAGTAGTCATTTTAAGCGAGGTGAAAACCATGCAAGAAGGTATCCATCCAAAGTACGGAGCATCCGTAGTAAAATGCGCATGTGGAGAAACATTTGAAACAGGCTCAACAAAAGCTGAGCTTCGTGTAGAAATTTGCTCACAATGCCACCCATTTTTTACAGGTAAGCAAAAGCTTGTTGATACTGGTGGACGTGTTGATAAGTTCAAGAAAAAGTATGGCATGAAATAGGAATCTGAAAATTACTAATTTTCAGAACCTTGTTGTAAGACAATGAGAAACTGGGGCGAACCCCAGTTTTTTTATTTTCTATGGTTTTTAAATACAATTATCACATATAATATGCTTGAAATGGAGGTGTCATATGAGCAATAAAAAATTGGACATAAAATCTTATTTTTCTATAATTCTGGGTTGTTTTATTATGACTGTTTCCATGAATATGTTTTTGATTCCCTTTAGACTTGCACCTGGTGGGGTTTCAGGACTTTCAACAGTACTCTATTATGTTCTCGAAGGCAGTATTCCTGTTGGAACACTAATGTTAATTCTAAATACTCCACTTTTTATTATTGGTTATAGGAGCAAAGGGCGGCAATTTCTCATTCGTTCTTTGTTTGGAGCGACGTTACTATCATTAATGATTGATTCAACGTCCTTATTATTTAGTCGTATTATCAACGAACACTTTATTAGATTCGATAATTCTATGTCAGATCCGGACTTGTTGCTCTATGCCCTTATCGGAGGCGGGATAATGGGTTTTGGACTTGCGATTGTCCTTAGAGAGGAAGCAACAACCGGAGGTACGGACCTTATGGCTGCAGTACTTCATAAGCTTTTTCCGAGGTTTTCAGTCGGCCAACACCTATTATTTATGGACGGTGTAATTATACTTTTCGCCACTATTGTCTTTAGAAGCGTAAAGTTAGGACTTTATGCTTCTATGTGTCTTTATGTGTCGTCAAAGACCATTGATGCGTATTTAGAAGGAGTGAGGTTTTCAAAAAGCCTTTTAATTATATCTGAAAAAGCAGAGCTCATTGCCGGTAGACTGCTCGAAGAAGTTGATAGGGGTGTAACCGGTCTAAAAGGAACAGGAATGTACAGTAAGCAAGATAAAACCGTACTCCTTTGCGTTGTGAAACGTGAAGAAATACCTGTTGTTAAAGACATTGTAAAATCCTGTGATGCCAGCGCATTTATTCTTTTAATTGATGTACGCGAGGTTTTAGGAGAAGGCTTTTCTCCGCTTCCTGTAGCAAAAGAAGGGATAGGTGTGAAATAATCAATAAAATAGGGAAAAGTATTTGAGTAAGTTGATGTTTATAGTATCAGTATTGTATACTATGAATAGCTTATCCTATTTAAAAAATTTTAAATAGAATTATTTGCAGAATTACATTTAGCAAACGGAGGAGAACGTATAATGGAAGACAAAACCAAATTAGAATTGAAGAAAACTGCTACGAAAGTCAGAATGGGAATAATAACAGCAGTTTCTTCGGCAGGAAGCGGACATCCGGGCGGATCATTATCTTTAGCGGATATTCTGACATTTCTATATTTTAAAGAAATGAATATAGATCCTAAAAACCCTAAGAATCCAGATCGTGATCGGTTTGTTTTATCAAAGGGCCATTGTACCCCTGCTCTATATTCTACACTTGCCAACAGAGGATTTTTCCCTGTGGAGGATCTTGCTGATTTCAGGCAGGTGAGCAGCTATCTTGAGGGTCATCCGAATATGGATAAGGTTCCCGGCGTAGATATGTCTACTGGCTCATTAGGTCAAGGAATATCTGCAGCGGTAGGAATGGCTATGGCAGGGAAATTAGATAATAAAAATTATCGTGTATATGCTGCTTTGGGAGATGGAGAGCTGGAAGAAGGCCAGGTATGGGAAGCGGCTATGTGCGCAAGCCATTATAAATTGGATAATCTAACTGCTTTTATTGACTATAACGGTCTTCAGATAGACGGAAACATAACCGAAGTTATGAATCCTGAGCCAATAGCTGATAAATTCGCAGCCTTTGGTTGGAATGTTATATCAATTAACGCCCATAATTTTGATGAGATAGAGCAAGCCGTTAATAAGGCAAAGGCATTTAAAGGTAAACCTACTGCTATTGTGGCTCATTCAATTAAGGGTAAAGGGGTATCATACATGGAAAACCAAGCCGGATGGCACGGTAGCGCCCCCAAAAAAGAACAGGCTGAGCAAGCACAAGCTGAGCTGGAGTCTTATTTGAAGAGTCTGTAAGATGAAATCAACTAGAAAAGCATTTGGAGGAAAATAAATATGTCAGAAAAAATGGCCACTCGAGTGGCATACGGAAAAACTCTTGCTGAAATTGGTCAGGATGAAAATATTGTTGTTTTAGATGCCGATCTCTCAAAGTCAACCAGAACTGATTTTTTCAAAGATAAATATCCGGAGAGGCACTTTAATATTGGTATAGCTGAGGGGAATATGATGGCAGTTGCAGCTGGGCTGGCCAGTTGTGGAAAGACCGTTTTTGCAAGCACCTTCGCAGTTTTCGCAGCGGGAAGAGCCTATGATTCTGTGAGAAATTCCATTGGATATCCTCATTTGAATGTAAAAATCGGAGCAACCCATGCGGGTATAACAGTAGGTGAGGACGGAGCATCTCATCAGATGTTGGAAGATATAGCGCTAATGCGCGCGATTCCGGGTATGACTGTCATATCTCCATCCGATGCAGTTTCCACTACGGCGCTAGTAAAACAGGCTGCACAGATGAACGGTCCAGTCTATCTTAGACTCGGGCGATTGGATGTTCCGGTGATATATCCGACCGATACTCAATTCCAAATTGGTAAGGGTGTTCAAGTAAAGGATGGTAAGGATATTACTCTTATTGCAACAGGTATGATGTTGGATCCTGCATTAAAAGCTGCTGAAAACCTTGAAAAAGAAGGTGTTTCGGCTAGAGTAATCGATATCCATACAATTAAGCCCATTGATGCCGACATTATAATAAAAGCAGCCAAGGAAACAGGGGCAATTGTTACTTGTGAAGAGCATAATATTCTTGGCGGATTAGGCAGCGCAGTAGCCGAAGTTGTTGTCAAGAATTGTCCGGTGCCCATGGAATTGGTAGGTGTAAAGGATACCTTTGGAAAATCAGGAAAACCTGCAGATCTGCTTGTTAAATATGGATTAACAGCCGAGAATATAATGGAAAAATCCAAGGAACTGCTTAAGAAAAAGTGATGCAATTTAAATAGTAAAACCATTAGGAAGCGATTTTCGCTTCCTTTTTTGTTGCTTGCCCGCGTATTATTGTATAAAACCTGCTGTCTGTTAATCGGAGATATTTAAATTAAGTAAAAGTTAAACTGGGAACATATTTATGCCGATATATGCTTTGAAAATATTATAACAGTATTTTTTGCCCAAAAACCGAGTATCGTCAGATAAACAATTAAGATTTACAAAAGCGGGTGAAACAATGGATCTTGGAACAATTATTGGTTTGATTGCAGGTGTAGCAGTCGTAGCCTATGGTATGTTTAGCGGTGGTGATATATCTAGTTATATAGACGTGCCATCAATGATTATAACTATGGGTGGTGGTATATGTGCTAATATGATGGGTTTTCCGCTGGCTGATTCCATTAGGGCGCTGAAAGTATTACCTCTCATATTTAAGGAGCCTAAGTCCTCAGCAATGGACACAATTGATACTTTGGTAGAACTTTCCCAAAAAGCACGAAGAGAAGGCCTTTTAGCATTGGAGTCAGCCCAAAGTGAGTTAAAAGATGATTTTCTTAAAAAGGCTATGGAACTTGTAGTTGACGGTATTGAATCTGAAATCGTAAAAACTACAATGCAGTTGGATATAGATAGCATGGCGGTAAGACACCAAAATGCTCAAGCATATTTCAAGGGACTGGCGGGGCAATTTCCTGCTTGGGGTTTGATTGGTACTCTATTAGGTCTTATTAACCTTCTAAAATCCCTCGATGATCCGTCAGCTATAGGGCCTGCTATGGCTCTTGCACTTGTAACAACCTTCTATGGAAGCGTTCTGGCAAACTTTGTTTGCAGTCCGATTATAAGCAAGCTTGGCGGTAATAGCGCAGAGGAAATTCGGTTGAGGGAAATGATGATGGAAGGGGTTCTTTCTATACAATCAGGCGAGAATCCTAGACTGATGGAACATAAGCTTAAAACCTTTTTATCGCCTGATCAGAGAGCTGTATACGAAGCAGCTGCTAGGAATCAGGATAAACAAGGAGCCCCCGGAGCTTAAAAGGAACAGGTGAGATAATGGCAAAAAAAAATGAGACAGAAGAAGTCGGTGCACCGGCATGGATGGCGACCTACGGTGATTTGGTTACGAACCTGTTGGTTTTTTTTGTTCTGCTATATTCTATGTCTACTGTTGACCAAAACACGTTTTCAGAGGTCGCTGCAAGTCTATCCTATTCAATGATTAATTTAAAAAGCGGCGATTCTGTTCTTGATGGCAGCAATAACAGCATAATAGCATTTGACTATACCAAGTATGACAGCGAAGAGGCTGAAGCAAAGCGTAAAGAAAAATATATTGAAGATGCGAATGAAATGATTGTTAATGCTGAACAGAAACTGGAAGCCAAAGAGCTAGATGAAGCAAAAAACGATATTAGAGATACCATAGCGGAGCAGGGAATCTCTGATAAGGTGCAGGTTGTGGAGGAAAAGGATTTTCTACTTATTCGCCTTGATCAGGAGATTTTCTTTGATTCGGGTAGTGCAGATATATTGCCAGAAGGCAAAACTGTATTATCTTCAATAGCAGTGTCACTTAGAGATATTGGAAATGAAATTATGATCTCCGGTCACACCGATAATGTTCCCATGACCAATAAGAGATACGCAACTAACTGGGAACTCTCAACGGCGCGAGCCACAAATGTTGTAAGATATTTTGTTGAGGTTGAAAACCTAGAGCCATCATTGTTTACCGCAACTGGCAATGGTGAATACAGGCCTGTTGGGGATAACAATACTCCTGAAGGCCGGCAACAAAATCGTCGTATCGAAATAAAAATACTCAAGTAAAAATATAAGAATAAGGGAAATAGCATATAATAGTTTAAGAAAATTATTTATTATCCGAATTTGTGAGGAGCCGAATTACGAGATGGAAACTATTGTCTGCGATATAGTAAAAAATCGTATGGAGAGAGATTTTAATGAGGCCTTAAAGATTTTGGGCCTTTTTGTTTCGGAACTTAGATTTGAAAATAGTGTAGGCATGTCTGTGGTACTTGAATTATCGGTTGATGAAGGTGATTCCAACTGTGCATAATAAAAACTCGGAAACGTAAGTTTCCGAGTTTTTACGGAAGGATCTTCAGCTGTTATTCAACAGCCGGTACGTCTCTAAAGAGAAGACTAATACAGTATAGTCCCGCAATACCTATTATAGAATATACAATACTAGTTCCCCAAGTTGCGATACCAAAAATGGCTTCAACAAGATCGTACTGAAAAAGACCCACCAGCAGCCAGTTCAGAGCCCCAATGATAACGAGCAAAAGTGCAATTCTGTCAATCGGTGTTCTCATATTTCTGACTCCTTTTATTTATTTCAGGCGACAAATATCACCTTCGATAATTTATTGTTAGCAGAAATTTAAAAATAATTCCGGCTATTTATTGAAATGATTGAATATTTCTGTGATATAATATACAGCAAAGCAAATTTGGGCTTTACTCGAATTTGCATACTCATATAAGCAAAATTATATGTTTACTAAGGCTCTGTTAACTTAGTATGAAAGAAATGAGACCTGAAAGACCTCTGGTAGGTTTAAAAAAGAAAAAACCTACAAATGGAAACGACTTAAGTGTAAAATAACACGAAAAAAAGTGGTGTGCAAGCC